>JAMOBJ010000025.1 GCA_039908095.1 Nitrospirae bacterium YQR-1 | reverse complement strand
CTCCGTTAACAAAGAACTGGATTCCGGCTTTCGCCCGGAATGACAGAAAAAAGAAAATCCTCCTTTTGTCATTCCCGGGGGTTAGCAACCCCACGCAGAGCGACAATCCAGTCTTTTCTCTGCATCATTAGATGATAAAAAAACTCTGCCGGAGTTAACTACATAAGCATTTAGACAAATTAGAAACATTTAAAAACCTTATTAAGAAAGCCGGCTCGGTGGATGAATAGAAGGAGTTTTTGGATAAGATGGAGTAGCTACGATATTTAATCTGACAGGTGGATAATTTCTTCCTCGCCAAAATTATAAGACAATCTTGAGCTGTCCGATATGTACCAGTAACATTCGTATGACGTCTCAACTTGGTATAAGATGTTTATTAAAAAATAGGCACAGGGGGTCTCGAACCCCCGACCTCTACCGTGTCAAGGTAGCGCTCTAACCGCTGAGCTATGCGCCTGTCTATGGCTATTGTATAAAATTTTAAAGATTTGCGTCAACTACCCGTTAAATATTTCTAAAAGTGCGTTTTCAAATCCCTTCTTACTGTTTTTAAGACTATATTTTTTGACTGTGTTATTAGCTCCAGCTCTTAGTGTTTCCCTGAGATTGTCATCAATGATGAGTTTTTTGAGCCCTTCATAAAGGCAGTCAACCCCCTCAACAGGGCACACTAAGGAATCCTTCATATTAGTTAAAATCGTTGAAGCCTCCGTTGCAACCACACCTAAGCCACACGCCATTGCTTCTAAGACAAATAATGGTAGTCCCTCATGGCGGGTTGGGTAAAGGAGCACGTCGGCTGTGGACATTATTTTTTGCATTAAACGTGGCGGAACATATCCAAAATTATGCATCTTAATCCCTGACTCCACCCTCTCCCCCACAGCCCATACTTTAATCTTATCAGCTTCAATCTCCTCAGCAAAACGTTTCAGCACCTTCAGAGCCACATCAAATCCCTTTCTGTAATCACTCCGTGCCAACACTAAAACAACCTTAGCAGCGCCCTTTAACTGAAGGTATCCACTGCCGGCATCAGGGTAAAACATCTCATCATCAACACCGTTAGTTACAACTCTGACAGCCGCCTTAAAGCGCCGCCTAAGCAGTGTGCCTAAATGTTCGGAAACCGCCACAGACGGTACCCTCCAAATTCTCAAACACAGAAAATACAATGCTCGTATCAAGGATTTCATCAAAGAGCCTGCATAGTAGGACTCATCATAGTCCTGAGCAAAATACAATACCTTCCCCCTGTTATTTATTGAACATAGCGCAGCCATAACTATGATATCCGTTATGATAACGTCAAAATCTCCGGCAAGAGTCACAGCCCTAATCAGGCTTGCCCATTTCCCCTTAAACAATGATATAACTTTTATTTTGGCCTTAACATCAAAGACGGTTTTAACCACGTTTGCATATATTGTTACATCATGCCCTGCGGCGTGAAGATAGTTTGCGTACTCCACTACCATCTTATCCCCGCCGCGGCTTAACAATGAATGTCTAAAAAAACATATTTTCATAATACACACCCTATGCTTGCTGTCATGTCAAAGGACTAAGCAACCTAAGAAAGCCCCCCATATCTAAATAGTGCAACAAGTGCCAGCCATACAACAACGGTTACCGCCAACTGGGGATCATGAGCAAGCGCATCAGTAGGGTCTCCCTGATTAACCTTTGACAGAGCCATGTATCTGATAAGGCCGAATGTTACCACCGGAACTGTAAACACAAGCCTGCTCTGCTGCTCTATCGTATAAAGCATATAACATATAAGGGCGGAGGAGGAGGTTATTATAAGCACCTCATTAAGCAGCCCTGAGGGGTAGAGGCTCAGAACCCTTCTGTGCTTTGCCGCATCCAGCTCCAGAAACGCCGTCTCGGCAATGCGTTTGCCGGCGGCAAGCGTCAGAGAAACCATAAACATTGTTAGAAACAACCATTTGGATATTTCCACATTATATGCAGCTCCACCTGCAAACACCCTTAGCACAAATCCCGATGCTATAAAAAATAAATCCAGCACGGCTATATGTTTAAAGTACATGCTATAGCCAAACTGTAGTATCAAATACAGGCAAAGACACACTGTAACGCCGTTATTTAAAAACAAGGAACATACAACCGACATAATGGTTAGCCCTGCAATTAACCATGCCGCCTCAGATTTAGATATACCCCCTGAGGCAAGGGGGCGTTGTGCCTTCTGCGGATGCAGAGTGTCAGCCTTGCAGTCTCTCAGGTCATTAAAGATGTACATGGCACTTGAGGCAAATGAAAAGCTAATCAGTGACAGTATGCTTACCGGTATATTTTGTTTTATAAATATCACACCTCCAAAAAATGGAGCTGAAAGCAGAAAGAGGTTTTTTACCCAATGTTTGGGTCTCATTATTTTTAAATAAAGTGGAAACTTCCTTATCACTTTTTTGTCTCACTCAGCATCGTTTCGGATATTTCACCTCTGAGTTTTAAAAGTACAGGGGCATCATGTTTCAGTTGTAATCCCTGTTCAATATACAAAAGCGCCTCTGTTGGATTGTTAAGGCCGATAAGTGCCTGTGCAAGTCCCTCATAGATGCCGGTATCTGCAGGGGCAAATCTAAGCGCCTCTAAAAAGCTTGCATATGCATCGCCGTATTTTTTATTCTTTAGCAGGGAAATTCCAAGCATTTTTGCTATTGAAGGTGTGTTTTCCACTCTTATCAGCGGGGATGCCTTTAAAAAATATCCTGAGGCCTCCTTCACGTTGCCGCTGGTAATGTATGCCTTCCATGTATAGTAATTTAGCGTGGGACTACCGGGCAGTATTTCCAGAGCTCTCATAAAATACGGGATTGATTCCTTCACTTTACCCTTATTCATAAGACAAAGTCCGTACTCTCCATAGGCTACATAGTTATTATCTGTTACCTGCATTGCGTGCAAGTAAAGACTCTCGGAATCTTTCCAGTGTTTTAACTGCATGGATGTGGTAATGTACAAAAAGCAAAGTATTGCTGCAAATACTAAAACAGATAGTTTTTGTAAAAATATTCTCTCCTCCAAAACTACAGTAAGAGACCATGACAGGGTGATGAATATACCGATTTGGGGGACATATGCGTATCTGTCCGCCATGGATGCCCATCCGGTCTGCACTATTTGAATTACAGGTATGAGGGTTACCGTAAACCAGAGCCAGCCTGTGAACAACCACGGGTAGCTTTGTCTTTTTATGATTGAAAATACTGTTATGAATATAACAACACAGGCTGCGCAAATGGCAGGCACAACGGATTTAGATATAACATATGGATAAAAAATTGAGAAATTGGAAGGCCAGAAAATTTTCCCAAGATATCTTATGTATGACAGAGCGGCATTTTCAAGACGTATATCAAAGGGGAGCACAGAGAGGGGTACAACGTTACCGCCGGTTGTCTGGGTAAATATCGTAACAAAAATAAAGACAAGGCTTAGTCCTAAAAGCGGGAGTTTTTCAATTGATAACTGTATCATATTTTTTGTAGCAAAACGTTGCAGCGGCCAGAAGTCCAGAAGCAATAAAACAAATGGAAGCGTAACAAGCATTGCCTTTGAAAGCAGTCCTAAAAGAAAACACATAACAGTAAGGGTGTATCTCAGAGAGCCGCCCAGTTTTACATAATAAGCATAGGAGAGTATGGTTAAAAACCAAAAGCTGGTTGAAAGGAGGTTTTTTCTTTCAGATACCCACGCCACGGTTTCAACATTAACCGGGGCAAGTGCAAACAGTGCCGAGACTATGAGAGCTGCACGTGGCCGATTGGTCAGATAGGTAAGAGTCAAAAAGACAATTACCACATTGATGACGTGAAAGAAGACATTTGTCAGGTGATGTCCTTGCGGTTTTAAGCCGTAGAGAGAGACATCCACCATGTGGGTAACCCACGTAAGAGGATGGTAGTTGTAGCTGTAGTGTTCTGTAAATGCCCATTTTAGAGCATTAAGTGTAATACCGTCTTTGATATGAGGATTTTCAGTAATGTAGGAGTCATCATCAAAGGATATGAAATTGTTGGAACGTGCCGGCATATACACAGCAAGGGTGATAAGAGCTAAAACAGCCGCTATAACTACAACACTGGAGCTGCCGGCATAAGGCAGGCAGCTTTTGCTATTTTCACCGGCAGGCATCATCATAGGTTTAGCGTATTATAAGAAAACTGCCAGCAGTATTTCAACAGCAGGGCTTAAATGGCAGTAGCACCAGGCACAAATCCAAGAAACTTGCACTTTTACATTTAATACACAAATCCTTTGCATGGGCAGGCCATTGCGCCTGCCCAATTATCCATTAAAGGCAGACTAATACCAAACCAGCTCCGGATACCCTCATTTCTTCAGTCTGCCCAAAAACGGAAACTTTCTCTTTTTTGTTTTAGCAACAAGCTTAGAGCCATCAATAAATTCGCTTTCACGCCAGACACAAATATTCTCAGCCAGCTCGTTATCCAGCGCAATATGCATCCCCTCACACTCGATAACAAAGGTTGGATAGCTCTGGTGCAGCTTAACGGTAACACCTGGTCTGATGCTCAGGCCGTTAAGCCTGTGTATAAGCTGGTCATTTGGACAGTTAACATAGGCAATGCGTGCATATTTACCAATATCGAGTTCATCCAGATGTATCACCGAGCTGTTGACCGATTTAGCCGAGAGTTCGCAACACTTACCCTGTGGTATAGGCAGCCCGTGAGGACACTCCTTAGGGTGCCCCAGCAGTGTGCAAATACTGTCAACAAGCTCCATCGTCACGATATGCTCAAATTCACAAGCCCCATCCTCTATGTTTTTCCCCATGACATCGTAAAGAAGCCGCTCAGCAAGACGGTGTGCTCGCACTATATGTCTTGCCCTCTCAAGCCCCTTAGGAGTCAACTTTATTGACTTACCGGCCTCATCTATTTCTATAAAATTTTCCGAAACTAATTTTTCAATTATCTCATCACTTAACCCGCCACGCGTATCTTCACTTAACCTGCTGACATTGTGCTCACATATATCCGACACCGCTCCCTGACTTTTTTCATTTATATACCAGAGGCTTTCCAGATATTCATCCGCCTCAGTGCAATTATTCATAATTAATTCCCCCTTTCTATCATCCATGGTTAAAGAATAATAAAATCTTGTTTAATGCTCCCGCTATTAAGATAGAAGATGTTGTTATAAAAAAAGCCGCTATCATGGCCCTTCTGAATCCAATTTCTTTTATTATGGCCCCCAGATTGGCAAAACACGGGACAAACATAGTCGTAAGCGTTACACTTACGATAGCCTGATTAAAATTAAGCCGCCCCTTGTCTATAAGGTCCATAATCACAGCGGCGGCAGCCTCACGCCTTGCCAACACTAAAAGCAACACATCCACCATGTCGTTTGGCAACCCTAGAAAATTATTTATCACAGGAGCAAGCAACCTCTTGGTAAGCTCAAGAAGCCCTGTTCTTTCCAATGTAAAAAGCACAACTGCTGAAAACAAAAAAATCGGCAGCGCTTCTTTCAAAAACATATAAAGCCTGTAGTAGGTTTTTTTTAACACCGCAAACACATTGGGGATTCTTATTGCCGGCAGGGCTTGAAGATATGTATTTTTTGTGTCATCTTTCATAATCAAATTTAGTAAAACTCCTGCCGTCAGCTCTGTAAACAGCAGCACCGCAAGAACTATCATAAAAGCCTTAAAACCAACCTTACCCATCATTCCCATAGTTAACCCTATCTGCGGAGCGCAAGGAAGGGCAAAAGCTATTAAAAATATGGCTATGTACTTTTCCTTATCAGATGAGATAGTTCTCGTTGTAAAGGTTGCCATTGTTTTACAGCCAAATCCAAGCACGATAGGCATTATAGAATAGCCGCTGAGACCGACTTTACTAAAAAAGCGCCGGGTTAAGACAGTCAAATTCGGCACATACCCTATATCCTCTAAAACATTAAAAACGATAAAAAACACCGACAATATCGGCAGCACGGTTAATACCGCTCCCCCCAGCCCCAGAGAAAGCACCCCGTGGCTGCCAAGGAGAAAATCCCACCAAAACGGCGATGTTACAAAGCCGCTTATTTTGTCTATGACAGGTTTCCAAAGATAGGATTCCATTATGAATGTTATTTTCTCCGCCACTTTTACCACCAAAAAATAAGTGATCAGTATTATCATGCCCAGAATAGGAATTCCGGTTACAATATTTCTACTCATCTTTGCAAACGTTTTTGCCATACTCCGTTGGTCAAACTGCTGGGTTTTAACTATTTTCTCCGATAGTTGATCGACCCATTCCGAACGTTTGTAGTAAATTGCTTTTCCAATGCTGCCGACAAACTGAGAAGTTATGGCTGTTATACTTTTTTGAATATCTGAGTACTGGTCTGTTGTGCAGGTTGAGATAAGGTCTTTTTCCAGAAACCGGTCATTTAAAAGAAGCAGCATAGCAGTTTTACGTTTAAATGGAAAATCTTCAGGCAATTCCTGAACTACCTTTGCAACACCGGCCTCTACTATATCGCCGTAGTAAATTGACGCCTTTGGCACACGGGCCTTCTCTATAGCATTTTTCAACTTTCTGGTGCCGATTCCCCTTATCGCTATGGACTCTACAACAGGCACTCCCAGTGTGGAAGACAGAACTGCCGTGTCAATCCAGATACCCTTCTTTGAGGTTTCATCAATAGCATTAAGCGCTATTACAATAGGTATTCCCAGCTCCATCAGCTCTATGCCAAGCATCAGAGATTGCTTGAGAAGATTCGCATCCAGACAAAAGAGTAAGACATCCGGTTCCTCGGAAAATATCAGATTTCTGACTAAAAGCTCCTCCTCAGAATTGGCATACAAACAGTACAGGCCTGGAACGTCATAAAGCTCAAACAATACTCCGCCGTGCTCATAGTATGCCCTGTTAACATCTATGGTGGTGTGGTGATAGTTGGCAACAAGATTGTATGTACCTGTGAGATTGTTACAAATCTGTGTTTTCCCGCTGTTTGGAAGGCCAAGAATTAGTACCTTCCTCACTTTATCCATCAAGTTGGGGGCTGTTTTTTTATCTAACCGTCCCATAGCGGGAGTATAACGTAACTTTTATATTATTTTCAAGGTAAACATTTAGCCCTGCTTATTTTTTTAAATGCTTATGTAGTTAACTCCGGCAGAGTTTTTTTATCATCTAATGATGCAGAGAAAAGACTGGATTCCCGCTCGTAGGCGGGAATGACAAAAGGAGGATTTTCTTTTTTCTGTCATTCCGAGCGAAAGCCGGAATCCAGTTCTTTGTTAACAGAGTTAACTACAAAGGCAATTTTTTTTATTGTGCGTTTGCCCTGTGTGCTACTTGGTATTACTTGCATTTTTAGTCAACTGATATGCTATACTGTAACGTTAAATTTGGCCGGTATATCTCAGAGGCGGCATTGCTAAAAGAGCTAAGTATTAGAAATTTTGCCATAGTGGACAACTTAAGGCTTGAGTTCACGGAGGGGTTTAATGTGCTGACTGGAGAGACAGGAGCGGGGAAGTCGATAATTGTGGACGCACTTGGGCTTGTTTTAGGCGGTAAGGTAGCTAATGCCATGGTAAAGACCGGGACAACAGAGGCCACGGTAGAGGCCTTTTTTGATATTACTGAAAACGAGGCGGCAAATAAACTCAACATCGATTTAAGCGAGGGGCTTATTATCCGGCGAATCATATCCGCCGCCGGCAAAAGTAGGGTTTATTTAAACGGCAATATGATTAATCTGCAAAATCTTCAGGAAATAGGTGATTCACTGCTTGATATCCACGGCCAGCACGAGCACCAAAGCCTTATGTCTAAGGCAAGACAAATGCGCCTTTTGGATTCCTTTGGTAAAATCAACGCTGATGTGCTGAAATATCAGGCGTTACTGTCTGCCTACCGCTCTTTAGTCCGGCAAAAGGAGACTCTCTCTGAAAACCTCCGCCAAAGAAATCAGCGCATAGACGTGCTGCGTTATCAGATAGATGAAATTGATGCTGCGGCTGTTAAACAAGGTGAGAAAGAATCACTTATTAAAGAGCAAACTATACTTTCAAACCTTACAACCATAAAGGAATTGAGTGAAAACTCTTACGAAATACTGAATTCCGGAGATTTTTCTGTAAATGACAGGCTTTCATTAGTGTCAGAGAACCTTATGCGTCTCAATGGCCTGGATGAAAAAGGCGGTGAGCTCTACGACATGGCAAAGGAGGCTCTTTCTTATGTTAATGAACTTTGCATAATGCTCAGAAGCTATAAGGACAGCGTGGATTTAACCTCAGGGAAACTTGATGAGGTGGAAACACGGCTTGAACTTATTAAAAAAATAGAAAAAAAATATGGAGACGGCACAGAGGAGATATATAGGTTTCTGCATGATGCAAAATCAGAGCTGGAGTCTTTGTTGAATGCTGAGGAGCGTCTTGAGAGCATTGAGGCTGAAATAAACCCGGCAAGAGCTGCCCTTATGCTGCAAGCTCGACATATTTCAGAAAATAGAACAAAGGCGGCGGCCACGCTCACTGAGGACGTTAACATGTCTTTAAAGGAGCTGGCATTTAAAAACGCAAGGTTTGAAATTAAGCTGGACGTCAGCTGCGGCACAGCCGATGACGGCTCCATGGTCTTTCTCAGTGACGGTATTGACACAGTGGAGTTTCTTTTTAGCGCTAACCCCGGTGAACCTTTGAGGCCTATTCAGAAAGTAGCCTCAGGAGGGGAGCTTTCAAGAGTTATGCTTGCGTTAAAGAGTGCCGCTTCAGAGTGCGATGACATTGCCGTTTTAGTGTTTGATGAGGTGGATGCCGGAATTGGCGGTGAAACCGCCGACTCTGTCGGGGAAAAACTCAGAAAACTATCCCATAAACACCAGGTGCTTTGCATAACCCATCTTCCTCAGATAGCATCAAAGGGACACAACCATGCTAAAATAATTAAAGACGACACAGGTGCTTTTGTTAACATCGAGGTTACTCAGCTTACCGGCCGCGACCGTCTCTGTGAGCTTGCCCGCATGTTAAGCGGCACTATCACAGATATTTCCCTGCAGCACGCACAAGAGCTGCTTGACAAAAACCTCAGTAAGGAAGCGCTCTGAGGAAAACCGTTGATGAGAGGTAAAATTGAGATAAACGCTGAACTCTGTAAAGGCTGTGAACTTTGCATAACCACCTGCCCAAAGAGAATACTCCGTCTTGATGAGGAGCTGAACTCCTCCGGTTACTTCACAGTGAATGTGACTGACATGGAGATGTGTACCGGCTGTACCCTGTGTGCACAAATCTGTCCGGAGCTGGCCATTGAGGTATGGGCGGAAGAGTAAAAGAGGTAATGGATGCTTAATCATATGATTGTAAGACCCACCGGGAGGTGGTTCATTGGTTTTATAAAAGGGCTGGGAAGCTCAGGGGTTTTTTTGTTTAACTCTCTCTACTACGCCCTGACGCCGCCTTATAAATGGAAGCTGATTATTCGCCAGATATGGTTTATCGGCTATATGTCCCTGGGAGTCATCCTTATGACGGGGGCATTTACCGGTATGGTGCTGGCTCTTCAGCTGTTCTATACATTAAGAAAATTCGGAGCTGAATCTCTCCTTGGTCCGGGCATTGCTCTTAGTCTGGTCAGAGAGCTGGGACCGGTCTTTACCGCCCTTATGGTCACAGGCAGGGGTGGTTCTGCACTTACCGCAGAAATTGGGATTATGAGAATATCCGAGCAGATTGACTCCCTCTACATAATGGCGTTAAACCCATATAAGTACATAATAACGCCTAACTTCATCGCCGCCCTGATATGCTTTCCTATGCTGACGGCAATATTTGACGTTGTAGGAATATATGGAGGGTATTTGGTTGGTGTGAAGCTCCTTGGGGTAAGCTCCGGCATATACTTTGGTGAGATGGAAGGTTTTGTGGAAAGAAAGGACCTTTACATCGGACTTTACAAATCGTTGAGCTTTGCCCTTATCGTGTCATGGGTGTGTTGTTACAAAGGTTTTTTTCTGGGTAAGGGCGCATCCGGTTTTGGAGCACGGGCTGTGAGTAAAGCCACAACTGATGCTGTTGTTATGTCCTCAGTGGTGGTGCTGATTTGGGATTACGTCTTAGGATCTTATTTTATCTGATGGTGGAAAATACTCCTTACATAGAAATAAGCCGCTTAAAAAAGATGCTCGACGGTGTTGAGGTTTTAAAAGGTGTTGACTTAACAATCCATAAGGGCGAGCTGATGGCCATCATAGGCACATCAGGCGCCGGCAAGAGTGTTTCATTTAAGTGTATAACAGGCCTGATGAAACCGGACTCCGGTACAATTTCAATAGGGGGCAGGGATATTACCGGAATGGGAATGAGAGAGTTAAATCACGTACGCAGAGACTTTGGGGTGCTTTTTCAAAGCGGCGCTCTCTTTGACTCCTTAGACGTCTATCAAAACGTAGCATTCCCGCTTAAGGAAAGAACCCGCCTCATGGACTCAGAGATTGCGCTGCGTGTGAAGAAGGCGCTAAGTGATGTAAATTTAAAAGATGTGGAGGATAAGTATCCGGCGGAGTTAAGTGGCGGGATGAAAAAGCGTGTGGCTCTGGCAAGAGCTATAATTTCAAATCCGAAAGTTATATTTTTTGATGAGCCTACAACCGGCCTTGACCCGGTGTTAAAGAAATCTATCCATGAGCTGATTGCTGAAAATCATCAGAGGTATGGTTTCACAGGGCTTATAATAAGCCACGAGATACCAGACATTTTTGATGTTGCCGACCGGGTGGCAATGCTCTATGACGGGAAAATAATTTTTTGCGGCACACCGGATGAAATCATACAATGTGAGATTCCACAAGTGAAGAGGTTTATACACTGCTGTGGCAGCGGCAGCTACAGCAATAGGGTCTCAGAGTACAGTAGTGGCACAGCAGTGTAGTGAGGGAGAGAGCGGCATAAAAGACCATGACAGAGAAGGGGGTAACCAGTGAAGAAATTTGATGTTGAGGTGGCAGTTGGGTTTTTTCTGCTTTTAGGAATTCTATCTTTAGCGTATTTGTCCGTAAAATTAGGGAGTATGCAGTTTTTGGGCGACAAGGGTTATATTGTCACAGCCTCTTTCACTAAGACCGGCGGGCTGAAAAAGGGTACCACAGTGGAAATAGCAGGGGTGGAAATCGGAAAAGTAAAAGATATCGTCCTTGATGACGGCACTTATCAGGCAAAGATTACCATGCTTATCCACTCCTCTGTTAAGATAACCGAGGACTCCATTGCCTCCATACGGACAAAAGGATTGCTTGGGGAAAAGTATGTACAGATAGCCCCGGGAGGCTCAACAACCATACTTGCAGACGGTGGTAAAATCAGGGAAACTGAATCGGCTGTTGATATAGAGGAATTGATTTCAAAATACGCCTTTGGCGATGTTAAATAGAAACTAAAAAAGAGGTGTCAGATAACGTGAGACTTATAAAAATTGCAGCCATGGTTACAGTTTTTGTATTTCTTCTCAACAGTGCCGTCTTTGCACAGGGGCCGGAGGAATATTTAAAAATCATAATAGAGAAAATCCTCACTGTTTTGAAGGATAATTCTTTAAAAAGCACTGAAAAAACTCAGGAGAGACGCAAGCATATACGCACCATTATAGAGAGCCGTTTTGATTTTGAGGAGATGTCGAAACGAGCACTTGCAGTGCATTGGCAAAAACGTACGGATGCTGAAAAGAAGGAATTTATCGCTCTTTTTGAGGACCTTCTTGAGCATGTCTATATTACACGAATAGAGTCCTACAGTGGTGAGGATGTGTTATTTGTTGAGCAGAGCGTTGATGGAGATTATTCAACTGTCAAAACTGTAGTAGTGAGAAAAAACCAGAGAATCCCTATGGACTATAAGTTTATGAAAATAAACAATGAGTGGAAGGTCTATGATGTGGTTATCGAGGGTATAAGCCTTGTCAGCAACTACAGAACGCAGTTTGCAAAGACAATCAGCTCAGGCTCCTACGAGGCACTAGTTAAAATGCTTAAAGAAAAGAAAGCAGGCAACGAAGCAAAAACCCAATAGAAACTAAGCATACGATAAAGGTCAGGAGAGATTAATACCAAGTAGCATCCAATCAACCTGACAATATAACAGTATCTTCATGGCTATAGGGCGGGCAGCAGGCGCAGAGTATTTTTAGAGGTTCATTCCCTGTGTTTTTTATCTTATGCGGCAGTCCCAGCTCTATTAAAACCGTATCCCCTGAATTTACGGTAAACTCCCATCCACCAAGATACATAAGCCCGGCACCGGATAACACATGGTAGAGTTCCTCAGTTTTCATGTGCTTATGCAGCAGTGTCTCTTTCCCCACAGCAACTATTGCCTCGGCAAGGCTCTGGTTTTTATTTCCATGTACAGATGGGTGCATAAGCTCCCGTATCTCTGAACCGTCCTTTGTAATATAAGGTGTAACCTCTTTGTAATGTGTTTTAACTATAGGCTGCACTTTATGCTTTCTTTGCTTTTTCAAGCCTCTTTCTGATTAACTCCAACAGCAGTCTGACGCCGACCGCCGTTGCGCCTTTAACAAAATACGGCTTAGGTTTGGCTAAAAAAGCGGTTGATGCAATATCCAGATGAACCCACGGGGTATCTCCGACAAATTCCTTTATAAAATAAGCAGCGGTAATAAGGCCGCCAGTCCTTCCACCTATGTTTTTAATATCCGCCACCTCGCTCTTTAAATACTCTTTGAACTCCTCATAGAGCGGCATCTGCCATACACGCTCAAAGGTTTCACCGGCTGCCTCTCTGACTTCATCCATAAGTTTGTCGTCATTACCCATCATTGCAACAGCCTCGTTACCCAGAGCTATCGAGCAGGCGCCGGTCAGCGTAGCCATATCTATAACGGCCTCCGGCTTATAATGCTTTATCACGTAGCCGATAGCATCCACAAGCGCAAGCCGCCCCTCTGCATCTGTATTTAAAATCTCTATCGTTTTTCCGGTTATAGCCGTAACAACATCCCCGGGCCGGATTGCATGTCCACTGGGCATGTTCTCAGTTGCAGGCAGCACTCCTATCAGATTAACAGGAAGTTTAAGGGATGAGACTGCTTTAAATATGGCAAGTGTGGCCGCACCACCTGCCATGTCCTGCTTCATGTCTTCCATTGAATCCGCAGGTTTAAGCGACAGGCCGCCGCTGTCAAAGGTAATTGCTTTTCCCACTATTGCCAGTGGTTTGCTCTTGCCGCCTCCGCTATACTCAAGCAGTATAAACTTAGGAGGCTCAGTGGAGCCCTTTGCCACTGCCAGATATGACCACATTCCCTCTTTTTCGGATTCCTTCTGTTCAAGAATTTTAACCTTCAGATTTTTTCCCGTTATGGACTTTGCCACCTCGGCAAGAGTTGAAGGGGTCATGTCCTTTGAGGGTGAATTTACAAGATCACGGGCAAACGTGCTTGCTGAAACATTAACATTAAGCCACTGAATTGGAAAATCCACCTCTTTAGAGAGCAGAACAGCCTCTTTTAACTCTTTTTCATCCTGTTTGTCCTCATCGCTTTTTTTATATTTTAAATAACGGTAAAGGCTCAGCATTGCACCCTCTGCAAAATAATAGGAAGGGCTGAATACTCCCTGCACTATGAACGTCTCACTTATCGCCCTTACTGATACCGTTACTGTTTCCGTTTTTGATTCCCTTGCCCGCAAGAAGGCTTTAGCACCGGCCCTTCTTAATTTCTCAGCTGTTATGTCCGTCTTTTTCCCTAATCCCAAAAGCAGCACTCTGTCAAAAACCACTCCGGTTACATAAAGAAGCACGATTTGACCCTCTTTTGCTTTAAACTCGCCTGAGTGTATTACCTTCTGTATAAGGCCATCTATTTTACCGTCTATGTCACCGTAGAGTTCCATGCCGGCAGGCTCAAAAAAGGGAAGTACCAGACAATCCGATTTATACTCCGTTTCACCTGCATCTTTGATTTTTATTTCCATTTACTTACACCTCTTTCCTCTGTAGTATATTTATTGTATTATACCAAGTAGCCTTCAATCGTCTAACTTTGCCGGCATCGTCACAAGCTCCTGGGCGTACTCTCCCCTAAAAAGGGGAATCCCCTTCAGAGGAGGCGTCGCCGGCTCCCAGCCGCCTGTGTTTACTTCTGACTGCAACTTGGTATTACATAAAATAATAGTATAACATTTTATTGCCGGTTAAAAAATTATAATCCTTTACTTTCGTTTAATTAATATGCTTTGATTAAATATGCAACAGGAGCAGCCGGAGGAGTTTTTAAGAGCATTTTATCGCAGAAGTTTTTGGATAACTCTGCTTATAGCTGTTATTCTATCAATAGTTTTTCCTGTTTTGAGATATTATGCAAATATCATTATGTATAAAAATCAATCTGTTAATCTTATAAACAGTTTTATAGCTAAGGAAATAACTTTTGACGTAAAGGAACTGATCTATAATAAAGACAATTACAGTAATCTTTTCATGAAGGTCAACAACTTTATGGAATTAAGCGACCTTGTAGAGTTCAAAATATGGGCTCAGGACTTGACAGTCGTGTACTCTTATCTGGATAAGAACCTGATAGGCAGGAAATTTCCAGACAATGATGATTTAATAGAAACAATTACCTCGAAAAAACCCAAAGTGGACACAGAACATGTGCGAAAAAGGGAAAACGAATACCTTTCAACCTTCGGCCTCCTGATAGAGATGTATGTGCCGGTTTTTTTTAACGGTAAATTGTGCGGTATCGTGGAGGTTTACAGGAAAACCACACCGATTACTTTCTGGGGAGTGCATACGATTGCAATAGTTATAATATCACTGTTGGTACCCGTATTGATATACCTGTTTCTGTTTGGAAGGTTTAAGGGTGTTGTTAAGGAAATAATTGATTATCAAAACATTTTAAAATCAACTTATAGTGAACTAACGCTGGCTTATTTTAACACAATCCGGAGCCTTGCAAAAGCACTGGAATTAAGAGACATGGAAACAGAGGGACATTCCGAAAGGGTTGTTGCCCTGTCGCTTCGCATTGGGCAAAGTCTCTCGCTTTCTGATGAGGTGACTATAGAGCTCATTATAGGCGCATATCTTCATGACATAGGAAAAATAGGCGTACCCGACAGTGTTTTGCTCAAACCCGGAAGATTAACCCCGGAAGAGCGAAAAATAATTGAAACACATGTGATCAAAGGCTATGAGCTGGTCAGCGACGTAAAGGTGCTTTCGCTTGCAGCTGACGTAATTTTAAATCACCACGAGAAGTGGGATGGCACTGGTTATCCGCACGGTAAAGCAGGGCTGGAAATACCAATAACTGCAAGGATTTTTGCGATAGTTGACGTTTTTGACGCTCTTATGAGCAAACGCCCCTACAAAGAACCGATACCCTATGAAAAAACTCTTGAGATTATTAACTCAGACAAAGGAAAACACTTCGACCCCGAGGTCGTAGATGTTTTTAATAATATAAGTTATGAAGAAATCGTTTCCATTTTCCAGGACGTCAAAGACAATAAAATAAATAAAACCATAACCTACGCAACAAAAAAACTCATATGCAGAAACAGATTGGCCTGTTAGGATAAGTAACTAGTGTCTAATTGCAAAAGTAATAGATATTTCAAATAATTCTGATTAATTTTTTAAAAGAGGAGATTACCACGTCGCTGTGCTCCTCGTAATGACGGATAGAAACGTCAACGCACAGCCCAGCGCCGTCATTGCGAACCCCAAAGGGGTGTAGCAATCTCAGCCCTTAAAGGTAAAACTCATTGACAACGAAATTTTGCAAGCCATTATAAAAAGGATATAACTCTGAAAAACTATCGCAAACTTCTGCAATTAGACACTAGGTTCTTTCACGTTTTGAGTGGGTAAAAGAAAGAATAAGCCCCCGTGGCCTTAAACAGGGTAGCCTTCAGGTAGGTAAAAATGTCAAATTTTACAAGGCAACAATGCTTCGGACTTGATATGAGGTATAGTGCGTTTGCCCTGGCCTTTACCTATTGATTTAAATATTCTATTCGTGTAATAATCTATCAGGCAATTGTGCACACAATAGAGCAGTGTGAAATTAATAAAAAGGGAGGAACATATGATAAGATTTCGAGTTGTCGTATTTTTAGCTTTTGTGATGTTTGTATTTCCTACCGTTTTGTATGCACAAGATATTGAAAACGGGAAAAAGCTATTTAATAGCATAAAATTAGGTGGAAGTACCAGTGGGAAAAGTTGTAATTCCTGTCATCCTGCCGGAAAAGGTATTGATGGTGCAGCTTTACAAACAAAGGGTCTTGAGGATATGGTCAATAAGTGCATAGAGGGACCACTGATGGGTAAGCCATTAGCAAAGGATTCTCAGGAAATGAAGGACATCGCAGCATACATCAAATCTCTTGCTAAAACTAAGTAGCAAAGGCAGGGATTTATGAAAAAATGAAGACCCTGCAAGCAAGACCGGTCATTTAACACATGGAATTTTTACCTCAAAACAGGTGCCAATGTTCAGTGTGGATTTAAGAGATATCTTTCCGTTGTGTTTTTCTACAACTCGTTTAACGCTGTAGAGGCCAAGCCCCGTACCTTTTTCACTCTCAGGTGCCTGAAAGTACTCCTCAAATATCTTCTCATGGAACTCACCCGCAATCCCTTTGCCGTCATCCTCCACAGACAAGAATACTTCATCTGCGGTTTGTTGCAGTTTTATTTCTATTAGTCTTTTTGCATACTTTATGGCATTGCCGATTAGGTTTTCCGTCATGGTTTTAATCTGGTACAGATCGGCCATAATAGAAAATGAAGATTCCCCAAGTTTGAGTATTCCCGGGCGTCCATTAACTATCAGCTCAATGCCTCGCTTTTCCATCTCAGGCATATAATTCATAAGGACTGAGGCTAATATTTCGTTAAATCTCAACTCTTGAGGGTTAAATGAAAGTAGTGCGTTTTTGTTTCTAAGTGTCTCAGAGGTTGCTTCAATTATATGAAGTACATCTCCGGAGGCGTCATTTGCGATTCTTACTGCTTCCGTCTTTTCTTTGTCGGTCTTGGCTTTACCCTCAAGATACCTGTTTAAGTAGCCCTTAATGGCAATCACAGGGGTCTTTAGGTCATGCAAAAGAACAGAAATAAAACTTTCTCTCTGGCTTTTAAGAGTCTCCTCATAGAGTTTTTTCTCTGTAATGTCATGGAAAGCAACGACTATACCTTCTACTGAGCCGCTTTCATCTAATATCGGAGATATGCAGCCGTTAATATAAATCTCGTTCCCGGTCTTTGTTAAAACAATCCTGTCTTTCATATCTATCCTGATACTGCATTCGTTAGCGTTACGAAAATGCTCCTCCGCTTTGTCTTGCAGTTTAAAAACCTCGTTTATGTGTCTGCCGAGAGCGCTTTCTTGACTATAGCCCGTCACATGCACTGCCACCGGGTTCATAAACACTATGAAGTAGTCACTGTCAGTGGCTATTATGGCGTCCCCGATACTCATTAGTACCGTGGAGAGCCATCGTTCGCTTTCCTTGAGGCGGCTTTGGAGCCTGTGCTTTTGAAGGGCCATTTCTATTGTGCTGCGTAGTTCCCTGCCTTCAAAAGGCTTGATAATGTATCCAAACGGTTCTGTTATTTTGGCTCGCTCAAGTATTGCCTCATCCGAATGTGCTGTCAGGTAAACCACTGGTATGTTGAAGTTGTCCATTATTTTCCCTGCTGTTTCTATTCCATCCATGTTTCCCTGCAGTTTTATATCCATCAATACCAGATCAGGTTTATCTTCACTTATTTTTTTTAACGCTCTTTCACCTGATTTCTCTACAGATTTGATCGTATACCCTAAAGTCTCCAATGCTTTTTGTATATAACGCGCTGTTATTCCCTCATCCTCTACAATCATTATCTCAGCTTTAGACATGATAACATCTCCTTTTAATCACATCAGGTGCATAGTATGATTAACCTCCTACCAGAGTATACAGAGACTTTATATTCTTTACAAGTTCCCCGATAGCACGTTCCCCGGCTATAGACATTTTTATATTGCCTGATTCAAAAGTCTTCAACAGGGTTTCCCATTCAGGATGAAGCCAGAAGCCTTTGTTTTCTCTTACAAATTGTACGAGTCTCCTGCATATAAAAGACACGTGGTTTATGTCGGATTCCGGCATTAACTGGAATAGCTTTTTCAGGCTTTCCGACAATAAACCCAAATTGGTCTCTATATCTTTTGTTACGTGTAACCCTTTCTTTTCTGTTGACAATAAAAAGTTGACCCAATCATTATGATTCCATGCAAAATTTTTTTGAAGTACAAAATCTAATGCAAAAGTTACTAAGCCCAGGATGCCAACAGCAGTTTTTTCATATATATCATTAAAGAAAAAAAAGCGGTTTTTACCATTCTCTTTTGCTCGATACATGGCTATGTCGGCTTTCCTTAGTAATATTTCATTATCAGTGCCGTCATCCGGGTATAAGGAAATACCGATGCTGGCGCCTACGGCACAGCTTAAAGATTTTAGATTAAATGGTTTTCCGATAGATAAAATAGCTTTTGTGGCTACAGAGGCTGCATCAGCCGGGCTCAGGAGATTTGTAACAACAATTATAAATTCGTCGCCTCCCATGCGTGCTACTGTATCTGCTTCACGGATAGTTTCCTTCAGCCTCAAAGCTACCTCCTTGAGCACATGGTCTCCGGCGTCATGCCCCATCCTGTCGTTCACACATTTAAAACCGTCCAGGTCTATCATCAAAAGCGCAATAGATTCCTGACTACGTTTAGCCTGCTTAATATACTGGTTAAGTCTGTCAAAGAAAAGATTTCTGTTGGGAAGTCCGGTTAACATATCGTAATATGCCAAACCTATAATCTTCTTTTCAGCTTTGTGTTTATACAAAGCCATTTCTATATTTGAATGCAGTTCCCTTTCTTCAAACGGTTTTATAACATAACCAAATGGTTCGGTTATTTTAGCCCGCTCAAGCATTGCATCATCCGAGTGGGCGGTTAAGTAAACCACAGGAATGCTGAATCTGTCCTTTATTTCTTCAGCAGTTTCTATTCCGTCCATAGCACCATTAAGTTTTATATCCATCAATACCAAATCCGGTTTGCTTTCACTTATTTTCTTTAACGCACTTTCACCTGATTTCTCTACAGATATGATCATGTAACCCAGAGTCTCCAACGTTTTTTGTATAAAATGTCCCGTTATGCCCTCATCCTCAACAATCATTATTTTAGCTTTAACCATAATAACATCTCCTTTCGATAGAACATCTTATATAAATGCTTTTGCAATCGAAGTTAATATCATAAACATTTTATTTTTTTAACCTAATGGTGTATTTTGTGCCGATAGCTCTGTCCAAAAGTATAACAGCTTTAAGTTGGTCAACCAATATGCCTACTATTGTTAAGCCAAGTGTTTGAGGTTTCTTTAAATCTATATTTTCCGGTAAACCTGTGCCGTTGTCGCTTAAAATGAGTTCAAATTCAGTATCATTAATTAATTTTAATGAGATATTTATTTGACCGGTTTCGTCTCCAGGGAAAGCGTGTTTTAATATATTTGTAAAAAGTTCGTTTATTATCAATCCACATGGTATGGCAATATCAATGCCGACATAAATAGTTTCAATATCCAGATTTAACGAAATCTCTTTATTTTTCTTTCCCAAAGACGAAACAAGGTCGGTCGAAAGATTAGATATGTAATCTTTCATATCTACATGGGCAATGTTTTCTGAGCTGTAGAGTTTTTCATGAATCAAGGCAATAGATTTTATTCTGTTTTGGCTTTCTTCAAACATATGCCGGTATGTGTTGTCCTCAATTTGCAATAGCTGAAGTCCTAAGAGGCCGGAAACTAGTTGTAGATTATTTTTTACTCTGTGGTGCATTTCTTTAAGGAGCAGTTCTTTTTCTATAATGTTTTTTTTAAGTTTTTCCTCGGCGCTCTTACGATCAGTTATGTCTCTGAAAATCTCCAGTTTAGATATACTGCCGTCAGGATTTTTTAAAGGAGTATCCAAAATGTCGTAGGTCTTTTGAGTTGTTGACATAGTAAACTCCCAGTGAACCGTCTCACCTTTAAACACTTCCATGTTTCTACACCAAGGGCATGTATCACTAAGTCCGTGAAAATAAGAAAAACATTTTGTATTTTCAAATTTGCCGAACTCATTGATTATTACGGGGTTTGCATACTCTATTTCGAATCTCTGATTGACTATATAGATTCCGTCCTGCATAGTGTCCAGTATGTTTAATAACTTGTTACGTTCGTAATTAAGGGCTGCCTCCATAGATTTACGCTCAGTAATATCTCTGATGAAAGCCTGAAAGCGATTGTCGGGAAGCATCTTAGCGCTTATTTCCACATCAAAAACAGTACCGTTTTTACGGCGCAATTTACGCTCCGTCATTACCGTTTGTCCTGTTTTCAATTTATCAAAGGCTAACGGTCTTTTAGCTAAATCCTCCGTATCGACAATATCTCTTACATTAAGCTTCAGGATTTCATCTTTGGTAAACCCAAGCATTTCACAGGCTTTGGTGTTGCTGTCGGTATAGTTACCTTCCAGATCGGCAAGCATTATACCGTCTGCAGCTTGCTCCATCAATTTCCTGTATTTACATTCGCTGTTACGTAATGACTCCTCGGCTTTTATGCGCTGAGTTACATTGTATCCGTAGAGATTTATGTAGTTCATATCCGGCATTGGTTTAATTGTAAAAAGAAAGGTGCTGCCGCTAATCGGTATTTCTACTTCTGTTATCGTTTTATTGACAAGTGCGTCATTTATCATTTCTTCCCATGGTTTATCGTTAAGCGAGAAAATATCGTTATTTTTGACGGCAATATACGGCAAGAGGTTTTGGCTTGCTTTGTTTGAGTAAATGATCTGGGAATTTGGCATTACACGAAGTACCGGATTAGGATTTTCGCCGGGAAATCTGGCAACAAATTCTATTTGCTCTTCAGCTTCTTTTCTTTTTATCTCCACGGTATTGATCATTTTTGAAGTCTGTAAGACTATAAAAATCAGCACTGTCATCGTTAACATCATTGCCATTGCATCGCTTAGAGGCGCTTCGTAAAGACCTATATATTTACCTAAAAATACTATAATATCAATTAAAAAAGGTATCGTTATAACTGTTGCAAGCATCCTGCGGGCTATTATACCGCTTAATGTGTCCGAGGCTACTATTTTCATAATACCTCTATCAGGTCTTGCTAAAAGCACACCTGCAAATACAATTATAAATGTTATTAAGGCATCCAGCGGCATTGCAGCGAATGCAGTCATTGTGTAGAGACTTGAAACATTGTAAATATGCCCCTCAAGTGCCATTAAAGTTATAAAACCCACAATTGATATAATAAGTTGTGACGGACTTAACCCTTTTTTCGTCTCCATATCTATTAACATGAGGGAGATTCCCGTCAAAACAAAATTTAACGCAGTGTTAAGTGCCATTCTATTATGAACGTAAGTACCTTCAAAAAAGTTTTTTTCGCTGCATAAGAAAGTTTCAACGCCAAGATCAACATTAAAAAAGTATTCTATAGAGGTAAGAAATCCGATTAAAAAAACTAAGAAAGCGCTGATTAAAGAAAGTTTTTTTTCAGATTGGAAAGTCCACTGTTTTGTGAAGACCATAAAGAAATGCCTGTTAGAATAAAAGCCAGGGCTGCGTTTACCCTCATCATATCATGTTTGCAACAGAGCAGTTTTAAATTATAAGACTTAAAAAGCAATTCTGCAAATACGATTAACCCTATAGAAAGAACAATAATTGAGGCGATTTCGGAGATTTTTAAAAACAGACTTGCATAGTATATGTTTTTATTAGTATCAGCGTAGTTATTTACAGAGCTGTTTTTTATATCCATTACCGCTATTCCTCAGTGCTCTTATACAATTTTCCTGTATCAGAGCAACAAAAAAAGTTTTTTAAATAAAATCCCTTAGCCGCCTTGTACAGATATATTAAATAGTAGCCTATATTTGAAAAACAAAGCAAGTTGTCGTTAATACTCCCCAGGGCAAACGCACTATAAAAAACTGGTTCCTTCCCGTTTTGTGTGAGTAAAAGAACCATTTTTAAAAATTTTACTTGACATCACGGTTGCTTTAGAGGAAACGTTTAGGAGCTTGTGACAAAGCCAACAAAGTTAGACAAATGAATTTGAATTGGATTTATTTCTTTACAGCAGCGGAATCCAATTGTTTGAGTTTTATCCATAATTCATTAATTTTCGTGTCACTTCTTCTTAGTTTTTCAGATAGTACGGCAGCAAGGTTTTTGTATAATTTAAGGCATAAATTGGGCTCAGAGGTTCTGAGGATTACCTCGCTGATGGCTATGAGGATACAGTCAGTCTGAGCAGTGGCCGTGGCAAAGCGGGGGGATGAATCCATGATGGCCATCTCCCCAAAACAATCTCCCTGCCCCAGTGTGGAAAGATAAGTCTCCTCAGTGTTGTTTGGAAAAGTTTTAGTGATTCTTACTTTACCGGCTATTATTACAAAGAGCTTATCCCCTATCGTGTCCTCTCTGAAGATAACATCTCCCTTTTTATAGGATTTCTTGCCGCTTATACTAAATATCTTAAGCAATTCAGAATCTGAAAAATCAGCAAAAAAAGTATAACGCCGTTTAAGTGTGTCAACAAGCTGCTTTTTGTCGAAATCCAGTGCAGACGGGGGTACGGTATTTAACTCTATCTCAGCACGGTTTATGTAAAATTCAAGTGCATCCGCATACTCACCGGCTGTCTGGTATCGCAGCTCTTTTTGCTTTTGCATAGCCTTAAGAATGTAGTTACTTACGTCCTCACCTATATCGGAATTCATAAAGTGAGGCGGAAACGGTTCTTCTTTTAGGATTTTGTCAAAGAGCTGATCAAGAGTATCGGCTATAAAAGGTTTTGCTCCCGTTAAGAATTCATAAGAAAGTGCGCCAAGAGAATATATATCGGTTGTTCTGTCCACAACAGCGCCCTTTATCTGTTCAGGAGCCATATAGTATGGAGTCCCCATACACCTGTCCTCACTTGAGACCTCAGAGGCGGCAAAGACTGCTATGCCAAAGTCCATGATCTTCACCTGTTTATCGGCAACCAGCATAATATTGGCTGGTTTGACATCCCTGTGGATAACACCCCGTTGATGGGCATAGTGTAAGGTACGGGATATAAGCACAAGAATACGCAGCTTTTCAAGTAAGGATATTTCGTTGCCGTTTGTTATGATATCCTTCAGAGTTTTACCCTTAACATATTCAAAAACCAGGAAGTGTACTGCATTGTCTTCCCCTATGTCGTGTATCATAGCAATGTTAGGGTGTGTCAGTTTGCCGGCAACCCTAGCCTCATGGTAGAAACGCTCGATTCGATTAGATTTGTTGCTCATTTTTACCGTTTTAATAGCAACTATCCGTTCGATAATGGTATCGTGTGCTTTGTAAACAATCCCCATAGAGCCCTCACCAAGGGTTCCCTGTATTTCATACCTGCCTATTTTCCCTATCATAGCTTATATTATAATTGAAGTGTTTCAAAAAAAGTTAAAATTAAAACAGGGATTCTCTTTTTTTTTAACTGGTTGCGCTGGTATGTTAAATTTATACTTTTAATTATTATGTTAAAATACCTAATATTAGTTGAAAAATATTGAATGTTTAGATATAATACATAATTTTAAGGCTAAAAATTATAGAGGAGCAAAATAGAAAATGTTCAAATTTTTTTGGCGGGTCGCAAATAAATTCAGAGGTTAGATGTCAAAAGAATCTATGATAGTAAAGGCAGCCGGCAAATCTGACGTGGGTCTCAGGAGGTCGAAAAATGAAGACAGTTTTTGTATAGACAACTCTATTGGCTTGTATGTGGTAGCTGACGGGGTAGGCGGCTCACAGAGAGGCGAACTGGCAAGTAAGATGGCGGTTGAATCAATATGTGATTATATCAGAAGAAACGTGCAAGGTAAAGATATACAACTCAGTGTTACAGAGTTGCTCTATGACGCTATAAAGAAAGCAAATCAGGAAATTCATGACCTGTCAAAAACCGATGATAGTTTAACCGGCATGGCAACAACGGTGGTGGCTGCTCTGGTCAGAGGTGACAGGGTTGGGATAGCCCACGTAGGAGACAGCCGGTTGTATTTGATAAGAGGTGATAACATTGAGGCTCTCACTGATGACCATTCTTTAGTGGCGGAGCAGATAAGACGCGGGATACTCACAAAAGAAGAGGCTGATGATGTTGGAATGAGAAATGTTATAACTCGCTCTTTAGGTTATAATGCCGAGGTCGAGCCCGATACTGATGAGATGACTATATACGACGGCGATGTACTGCTGCTATGTTCAGACGGCCTTTACACTATGGTTCCCGAACGCGCTATTTTACTTGTTGTTAAGTCTTCAGACAACCCTGAGGAGATAAGCAGCAGGCTTATCGGGTTTGCCAATAAAAAAGGCGGCAGGGATAACATAACTGTAATTATAGGGTATGTTTATAAAAAGAGACTATTCTCTTTCATGTATAATTTCTTTAAATGGATCAGGAGGTAAGGGATGGCTAAGATTTTGTTGAAATTTAAGGAGGCTGCTATCAAGGAAGTAGCAATGGACAAAGATGTCATAACTGTCGGGCGTAAGCCTACTAATGACATACACGTGGATAATCTTGCCGTCTCCGGAGTACATGCCAGAGTGTTTAAAAAAGATGACCAGTACTACATAGAAGATTTAAACAGTCTTAACGGTACCTTTGTAAATGGAAAAAAAATTTCTGTCCATGCCCTCCAGGATGCTGATGTAATAATTATAGGAAAGCATACGCTTAGTTTTATTTCAGACAAACAGGAGACGGCTCCAAAACCGGCAGGGTCATCTAAAGACAGAGACCTCCTTGATGAGACCATTCTTATAGATGCAAAAGTAAAAGAGCAAATACTCTCTAAAGGGGCGGTAAAGCCTCATGAGCAGACTCAGACACCCTCTGTAAAAGATGTTACGGGGGGTTTTATAGTTATTGAAGGCTCCACAGAGAAGACCGAATATGACCTTACAGACCGTATTACAACTATCGGAAAGGACAGTAGCGCCGGAATTAAGTTAAAAGGGTTATTTGCTCCAAAAATTGCCGCTCTTGTCAACAGAAGAAAGGACGGATATACCGTGAGTTCATCAACCGGAGGCAAGGGGATAAAAGTTAACGGAAAAGAAGTTGAAGGACAGCATAAGCTTCAGGAGGGAGATATAGTAGAGGTAAGTGGTTTAAAGCTTCAATTTTTCATTAAAGAATAATGAGCTTTTGCCATTGTTTCCTCAGTTATCCTTTATTAGGAAAGGCTTATTTTTCAGCCACACCCACTGCTTAAAGAAATGTTCTCCTGAACTTCCGCCACGTTTTCAAAATTAATCCTTGCATATAGCCCCTTTTTAGTTTTAAATTAGTATATGTCTGTGTTTAATTTTTTTGATTTGAGCAATAAAATATTTTATCTTTGTATAAATGTTTGAAAGGGGAATGGGTATGGAAAAAAACATAAAAATACTTGTGACAGCTTTAAATGACTCCCAGAAAGATGTTATTACCGGATCTCTGAATTATCTGGGCTTTATAAATGTTAATGTACAGCATGACCCAAAAAGTATTATTGGTTATCTGATAAGAGAGAAAACCGATCTCATAATAATAGATCGTCAGGCACTTAAAGCTGATAACGAAAACTTATTAAAGGCAGTTAAATCTCATCATAATCTTGCTAAGTTGAGGGTTTTGATAATTCTCAGTGAAGATATTAATGCTAACGAATTAAAACATCTGTACGATAATGGAGTAAGTTCCGTCTTAAAGTATCCATTTCAGATGAATGAACTGCTTAAGAGTATAAATGACGCAATCAGAAGCATACCCTCGGCTGTAACCGACACATTTACTAAGATTAGAAAACTTGATTTCTTTTCTTTTATGGCGGATGAGGATGTCTTTAAGCTCCTTAAAGTGGCAAAGTGTAGAAAATACAAGAGAAATGACTTGATTTTTGATGAGGGTCAACAAGGGGACAGGTTTTATGTGCTAATAGAGGGAAATGTTTCCATTATCAAGGTGCTTGGTGAAGGGCTGGAGGAGGTTTTGCACAAACTGGACCCCGGAGCTTGTTTTGGTGAGATGGCCATACTTGAGAACTCAACACGCTCGGCAAGGGCAAGGGCTGATGAGGATGTCATGTTGTTTGAACTTGATAAGAAAATCATGGATGGTTATGATGATATTGTAACTCTGAAGGTGTTTAAGAAGCTGGCTTACGTATTCAGTGAACGCTTAAGAAAGGCTGATTCTAAAATCAAAGAGCTTGCGCTTTATTCGTATTCCAGACAGTAGAAGCCTGATTCCCGCCATATCGAAAAAGCAGCAATGTGGGATTTACGGCATAAAGCGCAGCTAATACTAATACAAAGCTTTAGGGGAGAGCGCGCCCCTGAGCTTGTGACAAAGCCAACAAAGTTAGACAAATGAATTAGAATTGGCATTACTTGGTATAAAACAAACCGTGGCAACAACAGGAAGGTTGATACTTTGAGAATTCTTCATCTGCTTTATGAAAGTAAAGGCGATTATTTTGGAATCGGGGGGGTAGGCGTAAGGGCCTATGAAATGTACAAATATTTAGGTAAGCTTCATGACGTCACGCTGCTGTGTAAGAAGTATCCAGGAGCTAAAGACGGTGTTATTGAGGGAATAAAGCATATTTTTTGCGGGATAGAAAGTAAAAGTCTCGCAGTAGCGCTTCTTTCTTATGCCTTTTTTGCTTCCATCTATGTAAGGTTAAATGGGCATGAGTATGACATAATAATAGAGGAGTTTTCACCTGCAATCCCGACATTTTTGTTTCTTTATAAAAAACGCCCTGTAGTTGTACAGATTCAGGGTTTTACGGGCAGACAATATTTTGGAAAATATAACCCGCTTTATGCTCTAATTCTTTTTGCTTTCGAACACATTTTCCCAAAACAATATAAAAACCTGATTCTTGTCAACAGAGTAACCGCTAAAAGACTTAATTTGAGACAAAATAATAACATGACAGTTATTCCTAATGGTATTGATGGAAGATTTCTGGAAGCTGACCCTGTTGAGAGTGATTATATACTGTATTTAGGGCGGATTGATCTTCACACAAAAAGGCTGGATTTGCTTATTAGAGCTTATGAGGAGGTTTATCAGTCTAACCCTGAGGTTAAGTTAATAATTGCCGGTGATGGCAGGGACATGGAGCAACTTAAAAGTGTTGTTTCAAAATTACATCAAAGGGTACAAGACAATATATTGCTTCCCGGGTGGGTGGAAAAAGAGCATAAAATTCACTATTTAAGCGATGCTCTGGTTGTAGTGCTGCCTTCTCGGTATGAGGTACAACCGATTGTCGTTACAGAGGCATTAGCTGCGGGAAAAGCAGTAATAGTAAGTGACATTGAAGAGCTTGAGGCGCTTATCAAAGATGGCCTGTGTTTTTCTTTTAAGAGTGGAGATTACAAAAGCCTCGCCAACCAAATTAAGGTTTTATTAAAAGATGGAGAGGCAAGACACTCACTAGGGATAAAGGGCAGAGCGTGGGCGGCAGATTATAAGTGGGAAAAACTATCCGGTGATTTTGAAAACTTTCTGCTTAAATTGTGCCCGTGAGACTGTTCGACAAACTGTGTCAATCCTAGTGTCTAACTGCAAAAGTAAACGATATATCATTTAGCTCTAATTAATTTCTTAGAAGAGGAGATTACCACGTCGCTATCGCTCCTCGTAATGACAGATAAAACAGCCCATGCCGTCATTGCGAACCCCCGCAAGGTGGTGTGGCAATCTCGATACAGCTCTTTGGCAATGTAATTTTGCTGAGCATTATAAAACTATCACTTATCAAAAATACTATCGTTAATTTACGCAATTAGACACTAGTTAATCGATTGACTGCAACTTGGTATAACGTCATACATTCTGATTACAATATCTACTTAACCTCGCCACTATGCCTGTTTTCATCGTATTTAGAATACCCTGCAAGCTCACGCTTGATAATATTAATAAAATCGTCACTATCCGGTTTTTTGAGAAGTTCTCTATCTATCCCGTTAAGTCTGTACTCTACGCCGTTAAGTCTGTATTCTACACCGTCCAGCCTTGATTCAAGCGTGGTGAGCCTGCTTTTTATGCTTTTTAGTTCTATTTTTATACCGGCAAGCTCGGTTTCCACATTATCCAGCTTAGTTTCTACTTTATCCAGTCTGGTTTCTACTTTATCAAGTTTAGTTTCCACTTTATCAAGTTTAGTTTCTACTTTATCAAGTCTGGTTTCTACTTTGTCAAATCTTTTATTCATTTCTGAGTGTAAAGAATCAATTCTCTCTACGACCGGCGGTATAACTTGCCTTAAGGCTTCCATTAAATCTTTATTTGTTAACGGCTTCTCCTGCTCTTTGTCTTCCATGCCCGCTGCCCTCCTAAAAATTGTTTCCTGCCTTAATATATCAAATCATGTCACCATAATAGATAACGCTCAGCACTCTATTGTGAAACTATCTATTTATTGCTTCCGAGAAGCTCTTTCATATGCTTTTCTGTCTCAGATACCTTTCTCTCAGTCATTATCCCTATTAGAGCTATGACTCTCAGAAAGAATATTTCTATTGCCGTTTTTAATTCCATTTTGTTTACCCCCTTCATATTGAGGATATGTTTTACAAGCATTTCATTATATTTTTCGAGCTGACTATCGTTCTAAATTGAAACAAAAGCATAAGTACAACTAATACCGGCACAAACCCTATTTCCTTAACTGCATTTACTATCTCTGTAAACCCCATGAATAATTATAACAAATTAGTATAGAAAAGGTCTTGTGTCAACCCACTCTTCCGCAGCAATTCTCATTGAACGAGTAAAAGACATAGAGCGTTTTCTGTGCCTGAAACGCTGTTCGGTAACTGAACCCGTAAAGCTCTATTAGCTTACTCAGCGATTACTTTTTTAATAAACCGTTCAGTAGCTTTTAAATAGTCCTTAACAGCACTTATCTCAGTTATCAAGCCTCGATAATAACCAGCAATATGAAGACTTCCATAAAGACGCTCAAAGTCTTTTAAAAGCTTTCCATTATGTACGGATATATGTTTTTGCAAGGCTGCTCTATAGCTGTCTACAGATTGTGGAAGTTCCTTTATAGAGAGGCCTTTCTTTAGCAGTATTTCGTCTATGGCCTCCAAGATAGACAAATAAGCCGTACCAAAAGCCTCTCTTACAGGCTTGACATCATTATAAAAGTCACCATCTATCTGACACTTACTTAATATCTCCCGTGCATTGGCTAAATACCTTAAAGCCTCTCCTGGTGCATGTGTTTTAGACCGGCGCGCCATTTAGATTACTCCTTAAATAGATTGTTTTACTTGTTCAAATAAAGCGGTTTGGCTCGTCCGCTTATACGTAAACTTTCCTTTCTGACAGTTAATATTTTCCCTATATTCCATTGTAATTTATTTTATTAAATAATATCAAATTGCCTTTGCAGTCAACTCCGCTAATAAAAATCTGGATTCCAGTTTTCACGAGAATGACAGACAAAGGAATAAGCCCTCCTTTGGAATTCCCGCCTCCAAGAGGGAATTCAGTCCTTTCTTCTTTATCCTTAAATTACTTTTTTGACGGCTACATGGTATCAATCCCTTTTTATCATTAATTTCCTTCCCCCCCCAAAAAAAAGCAAAAAAAAAGGGGCAGCTAAGCTGCCCCTTTCTGTGATGTTATTTCAACTTAAATTAGTATGATAAGTCTGTTGCGTTGTCCATGCCTGAACTTGGAGCTGATCCGTCAACGTTCACGCCACCTGGTACCCAGGAGACAACGGATGCGCCACTTGCGAATCCAGTACCACCCGTTGTTGAAGTAGGAGAGAAGGATGATACAATGGAAATGCTCTTATAAACCCTGAAAGTAGTACCGTCATAAGTACCGGCCTCACAAGTATAACCTACGAGATTACGTTTTGGTGATGTTGTGCCCTGGAAACAAGCCATACCAAGTTTTTTACAGTTCAGCAGAGAGGCCACTTTGTCACCGGTGGTGGTACCGGTTGAGCCAACCAATGTTGATACAAATGTAAGCTCGCCGCTATATCCGCCACTGGTATCTGTAACGTTGCTGAGATCCCATGGTGCAGTTGTGCTGGTTCCTACGTAGATGGCCTGACCGGTAAATGAGATCTGTGAAGTCTTCTTATAGTCGAAATTACGATACGTTGCTGCCGGGTTCTGGCTAGGTGTTTCACCGGTTGTTGATGTTGCTGTACCGGCTGAATTGGCAGCAACCCTAAATGTAGCAGTAGTTACGTTATCAAACATGCCGCCGTTGTTTGAAACAACACAATATACAACGTTGTTGGTATTGGTGTGAAGATAAGGCAGAAAGTATCTTACATAACTGGCTGCATCAACCTTGCCTGCGCCATAAATTCCCACTCCAGTTAACACAAGTGCTAACAATAAAACATAAACCAAACTTCTCTTCATTAGAATGCCTCCTTAAACTTTTGATTTTCCCTAACATTCAAGCTACATAAAATTATCCTGCTACGCAGGCTTTAATTTAATCTGGACCCTTGCACCCCCTTTCTTATCATGTATTTTCCTTAATCTATTTATATTTCCACCCTTCAGCTCCGCTAAGCAGAACTGTAACCTAAACGCTCACTGTTTGTCAATAGCACACTAAAATAAATCAATACTAATTTTCTCTTCCCTACTTTCCATGAATAAACACTATCCCAAACATCATTAAACATCACTTTCAAATAACGCCTCTCATCATCCGGAAACTGTCCACCTTTGAAGCAACGGTGCCTTTCATATCAACAACCTTACCGTCTCCGGGCCTATGTTAACTGCTCTTATCAAAAACCTCATTAAAAACCTCATATTTGCTATTGTATAGAAACTATTATGATTTGTCAACTAAAAAAATCACTAAATTAAAAATTACCTTAAAATAATTTAGAACATTACGCATTTCTAATTTATATCAAAAAGATAGTAAGTATGTCAAGTGTTTTTATTTTTTTTATTAAAACAATCTTAATTATAGCGATGTGCATAATTCCGTTCATTTTTAAAGGCTGAGATTGCCCTCCCCTAAATGGGATTCCCCATGGTCGCTAATGGCCCTCGCAATGGCGAACAAAAATACTGCAATAACAGGCACTTGCCATCATTGTGAACCCGCGTAGGGGCTCTGGGGCTTCCCCTCTTTAGTATCAGATTTTCTGGAAAAAGTGCCGTGCTTTACTTCAAAAAAAATTTCCTCTTTTACACCCTTGCTTATTAAGTAACGCACAACGTCAAGAGGTTTAAAAAATAACCGTAACTTCCAGAGTTTCTTACTGGAGCCGGTAAATATGTCTGCGGTTTGCCTCTCTATAATGTTTGACAGCTCATCTATGTCATGGTCATCGTACTCCGCTCTCATTTTGAGACGCTCTGTGATAACCTTTGAGTCATGAAAATCAAGTAGAAACGTTCTGGTTATACTCTTAAATGCGCTATGAAAAGGTGCTCCCGATTTAGCCTGTAAGAAAGACGGAATGTCAAGCAGGTAAGCACTTATTTCACGGGCATCCGGAATATTTCCAACATATTTTAACTTAACTCCGTACTTTGTAAAACAGTGATTTAGCAGGCTGCTTACCAGACGGTTGGACTCTTGCCGCCCTACCCTGTTAAGAACTAAAAAAGGCTCAAAACTCTCACTTACTTCCATAACAAGCGGATAGACTTCAGGATCGGTTTTTAGCACTTTCTCTATAAACCAGTTAAGCATAAGGGAATCATCATATGTTGAGGTCTCAGCCATAGACTCAATAACAGGACCTAGTTCAACGTGGTTTTTAAACACACCGTGGAGTTTTCTGAAAAGAGCTCCCTTTATAAATCTGTATGCATTCATAACTGCTCCAGGCTCCGGTACTGTAACAATAAATCCCTTATCGGAATTTATAAAAAAATCCATGGTACTTAAATCCATTCCGGCACCAAGGTCAATTATTACAAAGTCAACATCAAGTGCTCTTATATGACGCAGAAGCTTTATCTTAACCGCCGAGGCAGGGTTTGACATTGACGGCAAATAATGCACTCCGCTTATTAAACTAAGATTCTTAATGCGGGTCTCAACAACAACGTCCTGAAGGGTTTTTACTTTCTTTTGGAAAAAATGGGCTAATGACATGGTTTTGCCCATAATGCCCAGATATGTGTGAAGATTTGCCCCTCCAAGGTCAAGGTCAACAAGGCATACGGAATTGTCCATACCTGCCAACAAGGTCGCAAGTGTTATAGAAAATACACTTTTGCCCACACCACCCTTACCACCGGCCACGGCAAGGATATGTTTTGCTTTCCGGTCAATTTTCATGGATGCACCCTCCTGAGAAACTCCCTCCAAATCATTGTTTTTCTTAGGATAATTCCCCATCCTTCCACTGATGGTGATGTTGCTTTCCTTTCACCCATCCCTTGACGGGAGAGGCTGGGGGAAGGTGATTAAAGGGTCCCGTGAAAATCATCAAATCTTTGCCTCAGCCTCGGTTTTTGCCTCATAAAGTGAGGCTGCCACCTCCGAGACACGCTCAGCCCATCTTATATCGTGCTTGTTCAGTTCCAGCTCTATGAAAAAATCCCGCACATCGGGGTGAACCATTTTATATGGATTTTCAGGGTTTTCTATGTCAACCTCAATGTGCCGCAACTGATGTCTTATAATGCGTATCTTGTCATCCCGGTCAACGTGGTTAAATGTAATTTTATCAAGATACAATATAAAATCATAGCCCTCGCCGCCTCCGGCCTCATCTTTGGTCAAAAATCTCAGGAGGTCGTTACACTTTTGAAGTCTGCTGAAAACCAAAGCCCCCCTGCTCGTCCTCTTTTTAACATCAAACAGCACTTTTATGTTTACATTTATAAGCTCCGGCATATACTCCGCCACAATTTCCCCCACAAGGGCACGCACATCCACCTGTGCCTCTTCATATCTGTTTTCTTTCATATGGCTCTGCCACCTCCGTTATACCAAGTTGCAGTCATTCGATTAACTTTGTTGGCTTCGTCTAAAGCTCCTTGACGTACGAAATAGTACGCCTTTGTCGCTTTCTCCTTGCCGCCTCGTTACTCTTTTGACTGCTACTTGGTATTAGTTGCTCTCTGTAAGTGTTTGGTAATTGTCCTCACAATCCCTTGCTATGCGTTGCCAGCTAAAACGTTCCTTAACGGTTTGCCGCCCCGCTAGCCCAACTCTCTCTCTCAAGGCGCTGTCCTGAAGTAATTTTCTGATATTGCCGGAAATGCTGCCGCATATATCATTTTCATCTATATAAAAACCATTGTCTCCTTCTGTGAGATAATCCAGCACCCCGCCCTTTTTTCGTGCGATGACAGGAAGGCCTGTGGCCATTGCCTCAAGCACTACAAACGGAAAGGGGTCTGCAAAGTTTGACGGCAGCACAAAGACGTCCCCCAAAAGATAAAGGAGATGCATTTTTTCCGGAGGAAACACTCCTGTAAAGACTACTCTACTACCATGATTTTCCGCTTTTTTTACCATTTCCATGCCATACCTTACCCTGCTGCTCCTTAAATCCCCCTGCTGAAGTTCTCCGATTATAAAAAACTTCACATTTTTTATATCCCGAAAAACTGCCGCTGTTTCTATGAAGTGCTCTACCCCCTTTTCCTCTGACACCCGCCCCACGTATAAAACAACAAAATCGCCGCTTTTTATATTAAACCGCTCACGTATTTCCTCCCTTTCAGCGGGCACATCTTTAAAATAGCGGTACTTAGCCAAATCCACGCCGTTATAAACACATGCACTGCTGCGTGCATTAATTGATGAGCCCTCGTAATGGTTCATAATGTAGCGGCTGCAAGCCCAAAAAGCGTCAACATTGACTGCCGTCTCCACTGGGTATTCATTTTGAAGATGCAGCACTGTTTTTACTGGCTGCCCCTCTAAAGATTTCAATACCGGCAAAAACCACTTAACCGAGTTATGCAGGTGAACGATTTGAGGGTTAAGTTCTCTGATTATTTTTAAAATTCGTTTAGGGTAAGAAAGCGGATCCAAGCGGGTCAGTTTTTGAAACAACCGTTTGTACAGCTTTCCAAAGTGAATGCGGTGGTGGTAAATTCCGTCACGGTACTCATAATCAGGGTAGCAGGGGGTGGAGATGGAAATTATATGTGGTTCATATGAGAAAAGCCTCTTTGAGACCTCGCACATCCACATTTCAACTGCTGCGCCCTTAAGGGGAGGCACTGCGTGAAAAGGCGGGGCTACCATTACCACCCGTTTAACCACTATGTTTGTGCCTCCTTTTCAAAGTACTCTGTGATGGTGTCCCAGTTGAAATTACTCAGACACCGCCGCCTTGCATTTGCACCCTGTGTGATGCGTAATGAGTCATCTGAAAGCAGAGTGTCAACAGCTTTTACTATGGCTTGCTCATCTCCGGGGGCAATTAGTACTCCGGCATCTTCCGAGAGTACCTCAGGGATTCCGCCGACCCCCGCAGCCACAACCGGCACACCACAAGACATAGCCTCAGCTATCGATATCCCGAAGGTTTCATCAGAAACACTCGGATACACCGCCACATGAGACAGTCCATAGTACTGCGGCAATTCCTTGTTTGCTATTGTACCCAAAAACATAACATTTTCGTCAACTTTAAGTTCCGCTGCCAGTTTCTCCAGTGATTTCCTGTACGCACCGTCTCCGATTATCAAATATCTGACCCTGTGCTTTTTCAAAATATCGGGCAACGCCCCTATGGCATATTGTAACCCTTTCCAGCCGACCAGTCTGCAAATACTGATAAGAATTCTCTCTCCTGCCGGAGAATATTTTTTTACAAAACTCTCATCAGGCTCCGAGGGTTTAAATAAATCCGTGTCTATGCCGTTATAAATGACAGTCGGCGTAATTTTTGCCGCCTGCTCTACTTCTGAGGCATTAAAGCGGCTGCACGAAAAAAACTTGTCAACACATCTTACAAGATTACCATAGCCCGGGAAAAACTCCGTCCCATGGCTATGGAAAAAAACCTTTGCTTTAGTTATCATTCGTACTAAGAGAGCTGCCGGAAGGTCAAAAGACTTATGTATGTAAATTGCGTCATAGGAGTGTTTCATAAGAGGTGCAAGGGCAAAGAAGCTAAACGACAGCCGTTCAATAAATTTTCTGAGACGTGAGCCCAAAAGCGGTATTGACTCTCTGCTTAGATACGGATATGTAAAAACTTTAACACCGTCAATCTGCAAATTATTATCGGACTTTCCCCCGTAGAGGTGAATTTCATGTCCTCTTTTGGCAAGCCCGCATGCTATGCCGCAAACAAAGGTTTCCACCCCTCCGGCTTTAGTTGTGGTTGTCAGGTTATATATTGCTATTTTCACGTAATAACTCCTCTACGGCTGCAAAGACCTCCACCACAGCGATTTGCTCCATACAGTGCGGGTGTTTACAGTTTTTTGTAACACACGGATTACAGGGTTTTTCCTTATAGATTATCTTGTGCAAATGGAAATCATAGGCTCTACCGACCCCCCAGTGGTTAGACGGACAGAAGAGAGACACAGTTTTTGTGCCAACGGCAATTGCCACATGCATAGTGCCGGTGTCGTTTGTTACAAGGACGTCCAGCTCTTTTATAAGAGCACCCAGACATTTTAACGGAAGCTCCCCACAGAGTGCCACCGCCTTTTCACCTATATCCTCTGCAATTTTGGCACAGAGTTTTTTTTCACCTTTGCTGCCGGTAATTACTATTCTGATATCAGAGCTAAGCTCTGTGAGTTTTTTTCCAAGAGCGGTGAAATTCTCCTGCCGCCACATTTTATAACTAAGAGCCGCACCGGGTTGAAAGCCGATTAGGATATGCCTGCCCTGAAATCCCAGATCGCTGAGGCGGCCTCTTACAACACCGGAGTCCCTGGGGTTAACCGGCAGCACCATTTTAAAATCATCCTCCCGGCAGTCTGCAAATGAGGCCGTTTTAAGACGCACGGCTGTGGCATGATGCAACCATGGACTGTCGTCAAAACCATTGCTCTTATTACTTAATAGAAACCCATATTGAGAGGGAACCGGAATTTTAAAAATAAACCGTGCACCGGACATATAAGCCAGGGGGGTTGCCTGAGGTTCGTTGCCATGAAGAATAAATGCGGTATCTGGGCTGAATTTACGAAGATGCACTACGGTTGCCATGAACCTTTTATATCCGCCGTGAAAGGGAAGAAACTCGTCAATGTGGGGGTTGGTGGTAAAGAGCTCCATGTAATTGCGGTGGATGAGGGCCATGATTTTAGCATCCGGGTAGCGTTTTCTCAGAGCTGCTATTGCAGGGGTGGAAAGCAGCGTATCACCAAGAGCTGTTGATGAGACAACTAAAATTCTTTTAACCAGCGTCTGATCAAAATGCTCAATTCCGCTTAACCTTCCGTCAAAGAATTTTTTAACCAGCCTCATTAAAATATAAACAATGCCGTCAACAGGATTCAACCTCATGGTACGGCTGTTAGTATATCATTTTTGAATAATGAAAGGAAGCGGTCTTTTCGTTAAAACCGTGCAGGGCTATGTTTTTTTACCTGACAGTATGCAAAAGAAAAGTTTGAAACTATTTACATTCTTAACCGCCCGAACCTCTTCAATTTTAAAAGGGATAAAAAATGTGACGGTAATTCTCATAAGGGATGAGAGCAAAAGCAGAGTGAGAATTTTAAAACCAAAGACAGGGGGCAGGTAGTTAACCAAAAAGCTGCTAAGCAGGGCTCCTGCGCATATAGAAATACCGTTAAAAGCGTTAAAGTAAGCGATAGAGCGTGAGCGGTTTTGGGAGGAGGACAGGTCATAGACGTAGTTTGTTGTAGCAAGGAGATATCCTCCGTAGAGGGTACCGGCAAAGAGCTGTACGGCAAAGAGAAACACAGGGTTGTGGTTAAATATCCAGAACAGGGGCACAAAGGCGATAAGGCGTGAGGTTAATTTCATAATTTTTACATTGCCGACAGAGTCTGCAACCTGCCCCCAGCGTTTAGTCATAAAAAATATAGCGAGATTGCCGGTGCTGATTATTGCCGTATAAAGAAGGTAACTGAAGTTAAAATCCCTTATCATTAAAACAGCAAAATAGGGGGCTGCCATGTGAATGGAAAAGCTCATGGAAGCGGTAAAAAAAACAAATTTCTTAAAATTTCCACCGGTTTTAAGAAAATCCTTAAAGGAAAAATAGTGTTCCTTTTCTGCGTGAAAGGGCGGTTCTTTGAGCTTAACAAGAAAAAAGAGGGAGATGAGCCTAAAGAGCAGAGCGGAAACGAAGATAATGAAAAAACCCAGAATCAGTTCAATGGGTTTACATAATTTTAGTATGTAACCGGCTAAAAAGGCTGCTCCTACTGTAATGAGACCCATAATTCTGTTTCGCCATCCAAAATACTTTCCCCACCGCCGTTTTGGTACAAATTCAGTTACAAGACTTCCTAATGGAGGAAGTGAAAGAGAGCCAAAACCGGTAAAGACTGTAACCGTCACTATGAAAACCCATATAGAAACCCCAGGCGTAAAGGAAAAATAAGCGATAAGAGCCAATGTTACACACTGTAGAGAGACAAAAATGGTAATAGCAAGTTTTCTGGATTTTAATTTTTCAACAAGGTCCGCCCCTTTAACCTGTAAAATGGAAGCTGCAAGGTTAGGGATGGCAAATATCAACCCTGCATGGCGTGTGCCGCCGCCCATGTTAAGCAGAAATGGCACAAAGAAATCCTGTGTAAAACCCGTCATAAGGGCAAAAAAGACTCCGTCAAAAAAGGAGTTTTGCAGATTCGCTCTTCTTTCTTTCATAAAGTAAAACTACATATTGATTTTATATTAAATCACTGCGATTAATCACTTCCGGTTTTTTGAGGGGGATTGCTTTTATACCAAGTTGCAGTCAAACGAGTAACGAGGCGGCTGGGAGTTTTCAACGAAGCCAACAAAGCTAATCGGATGAATGCAACCTGGTATAATTGCAAACTGAGTAATATGATTTATAGCACCAAATAAGAAATGCTTACTTAATCAGGAATTTAAAGATAGCGGCGATTGCAGCAAGCTGGCCGATCCAAAATAAAAACATCCATTTAATATTTTCCCTGCCGGATTTTTCAATGTCTAAACGCAGATTTCCCTCCAACCTTGTCATTGCCTCGCTTTGTCTGCTCTCTAACTTTAATAAAGCATCGTTTTGCCTGCTCTCTAATTTTAGCATTGCCTCGCTTTGGCTGCTCTCTAACTTTGTCATAGCATCGAGAAGCCTGCCTTCCAAAAGTGCCACCTCTTCTCTGACTTTACTTATAGCCTCATTTTGCTTATGCTCTAACTTTAATAAAGCCTCGTTTTGTCTGCTCTCTAACTTTGTTATAGCATCGAGAAGCCTGCCTTCCAAAAGTGCCACTTCTTCTCTGACTTTACTTATAGCCTCATTTTGCTTATGCTCTAACCTTAATAAAGCCTCGTTTTGTCTGCTCTCTAATTTTAACAAAGCCTCATTTTGCTTGCTCTCCAATTTTAACAAAGCCTCGCTTTGCCTGCCCTCAAAACGTGCCATGTCTTCTCTTAATTTTGCGATAGCCTCGTTTTGCCTGCTCTCAAAACGTGCCATGTCTTCTCTTAACTTTGCTATCGCCTCGTTTTGGCTGCTCTCTAATTTTAACAAAGCCTCGTTTTGCCTGCCCTCTAATTTTAACAAAGCCTCGTTTTGCCTACCCTCTAATTTTAACAAAGCCTCGTTTTGCCTGCCCTCAAAACGTGCCATATCTTCTCTAACTTTTCCAATCTCAACGGTAAGTCTTCTTTCAAGGCGCTCCTCCGCTAAAGCCAGAGCATCCTTACGTGCTTCAATATTTACTTCGTTGATAAGCCCCGCAAGAGCTTCAGAAGCCTCCTGTCCAAGATTTTCAGTTAATATCTCCGGTATCATTGTTACAGACATAGATACATTATATCAAAATTATTTAGAAAAATGCTATCAGATATTTCCCCCCGAAATCCGATATAGAACATTGAGCTACATAATCATTGGGGGGGAAATTTTTTAATTTCAGAATGTTTTCCTCAACAGTATCTTATTTGTATAAAATCAGTAAAAAGAAATATAATTGACATGGCATCTTAAAAATATTTTATTTGGCATTATTGTTCTGAAGGGGTGGAGCATATGGGAAAAAAACTAGGCCAGCATTTTCTCTATGATGAGGCGATTTTGTCAAATATTGTTTCCGCATCAGGCATTACAACTGATGACATGGTTGTAGAGATAGGCCCGGGAACCGGCTCCCTGACAGCCAAACTCATCGAACAAGCCGGTAATGTCATTGCCATCGAGCTTGACCGCCATCTTTATGAAAGACTAAGGGAACGGTTTTCAACTCAGAGTAATATTGAATTAGTCCACGGGGATGCCATGACTTTTGACTATTGTCGCATTGCAAATTTTAAGGCTGCCGGTAATATCCCTTACTATATAACGACACCTTTGATTTTCAGACTTGTTACGGAAAGGCCGAAACTGCTTTCAATGGCCTTTACGATGCAAAAGGAGGTCGCACAGCGTATAGCAGCCCCTCCGGGAAGTAAAACCTACGGCGCACTCTCTGTGGTGCTCCAGTACATTTCCCTGCCGAGGGTTATGTTTACCATTGCGGCAAGCGCTTTCAGGCCTGTACCTGCGGTTGATTCCGCCTTTATTGTGATTGATATGCTAAAGGAGCCGGCAATAAAGTTACATGATGAAACAATATTTTATAAAACTGTAAAAACTGCTTTTTCTAAAAGGAGAAAAACCATTTTAAACAGTCTAAAAGCACCGTTTCCCTCTATAAGAGACGTCCTTTCAGAATTAAAAATTAATGAAAAGGCAAGGCCGGAAACTCTCTCAGTGCATGAGTTTGGCGCTATTGCAAACAGCCTTTATAATAATTCATAAGCTGCATAGCGCCCCCCCTTTGTCAAGACCACTTTTACAAAAAGACAAAAACCTTCATAGTATGATACAGCTCATATGTATGTACTGACAGATTTATTAAAATATAGATATAAAAACTGTGATAACCTTTAGGAGGGTGGCTATGGCTGAGAAAATAACGAAAGACTCTTTGATTGGGCAGGTTATAAAGGATGTACCGGGGGCAAGGGATGTGATAGAAAAACACTTTGGTAACGGTTGCTTCACATGCCAGGGGATTAACGTGGAATCAATATCTTTCGGCGCTATGATGCACAATCTGGATCCCCAGAAGATAGTGGATGAAATAAACTCATTATAAGGAGCTATGACAATGGAATTAAAATGTTTCGTATGCGGGACCCAGGACACACAGAGAGTGTATTTTGACTGTTATCATGAGGGGCAGAAGAAGGTTGTCTGTGTGCGCTGCCTGCCGCCTCTTATTCACGGTGCACACTAGTTAAGCATTCCCTGCCTGATAGACTTCTGAGCTTTGAAATGCTGATGTTGTAAATGCTATAATAGCATTGTGTTTTAAACTCAGGAGCAGGTGGAGAGCCTTTATGTTAATATTCAAAGAAGCCGGCTTTCGGCTCTGAGCCGGAAATAGATAAGAGAGCCCAATGGAGCCGGGAAAAATGATAGAGACAGTCTCAGACGGTGTTATAAGCGCAATAGGCAATACTCCGCTTATATCCCTTAAAAACGTAACCTCCAACCGTAAAGTAAAAATCATGGCCAAACTGGAGGGCAACAACCCGGGCGGCTCCGTTAAGGACCGGATAGCGTGGTATATGGTAAAAGATGCGGAGAACCGGGGGGTGCTGACAAAAGACAAAATAATCCTTGAACCCACAAGTGGTAACACCGGTATAGGGTTAGCCATGGTAGGGGCAACGAGGGGCTACAGGGTGAAGCTTGTCATGCCTGAGTGTGTAAGCATGGAAAGACGGATGACTCTGGAGGCGTTTGGGGCGGAGCTGATTCTAAGTCCCGGCAGTGAAGGCACAGACGGTGCCATCCGCATGGCACACAGGATATATGATGACAACAGACAATGCTACTTTATGCCGGATCAGTTTAACAACCCTGCCAACATCAGGGCACACTACGAAACAACCGGGGTGGAGGTGTATGAGCAAACCAGAGGGGAGGTAAGTGCCTTTGTGGCCGGCATGGGAACTACCGGAACGCTCATGGGTACGGGCAGGAGGCTTAGAGAGTATGACTCCTCGATTCGGATAATCGGGGTGGAACCTCTGCTGGGACATAAAATTCAGGGACTCAAAAACATGGCGGAGTCCATAGTGCCAGGAATACTGGATCTGTCAAAACTGGATGACAAGATAAATGTAGAGGATGAGGTTGCCTTTACAATGGCGCGTACCCTGGCGGTAAAGGAGGGGCTGTTTGTAGGTATGAGCAGCGGGGCGGCGGTCGCAGCAGCCGTAACAGTCGCAGAGGGCATGAGCGACGGCGTAATTGTAGTGATATTGCCTGACAGAGGAGATAGATACCTGAGCACCACACTGTTTAAGTCCATATGCGCAGATTGCCCGCCCTAAATAACTATAAAATTATGCACATTGCTACAATAAGTTTGTTACCTAAGGGCACAGCAATGTTTTCACCTGTCCAAATAATGGACAACCACCGGTGAACACTCCGCTTATATCAGTTATAACACCTTCTTTAAACAGCGCTGCATATATAAGGGACGCCATAGAGAGCGTACTTCGGCAGGGGTATCCAAATTTTGAACATATAGTGGCAGATGGCGGTTCAACGGATGGGACAACAGAAGTGCTCAACAACTACCCACACCTGAGGTGGATTTCAGAGCCCGACAATGGGCAATCTGATGCAATGAACAAAGGGTTTGCTATGTCCAAAGGAGACATTATCGTTTACTTAAACAGCGATGATTATTTCGAGCCGGAAGCGTTTAACTCCGTAGTGCCATATTTTCTCAGGGGTGAGAAGTTTGTCGTTGGAAATGTACGGGTACTTAATGAAAACGGAACATTTTGGATTAACACCCCCTCGGTTGATTTTAGTACAATGCTCAGATGGTGGAAATTTAACGCATTTTGCCATAACCCGGGAGGATATTTCTTTCTGAGAGAGGTGCTTGACACTGTGGGGCCGTTTAATACCGCAAACCACTATAACATGGACTGGGATTTTCTTCTGAAATCCGCCCTGCACTACAGGTTTTACAAAATTGACGCCTTGCTTGCTACTTATCGCCGCTTTGATTTTACAAAGTCCAAAGAAAATGTACGGTTTAAAATGAATTCCTATGTCTTTTCCAAAACATACTGGAAGCATCTGCCGGCTTTTGAGCATTTTAAGATATTTATAGAATTTAATTATATAGATATCATACGTTTTAACCGCTTAATCGGTAAGGCGGCCAATTTGGTATATGCCCTGAAGTTTAAAATCATAAACACTGCCGAGTTTATTCAACGGTTTCTTGTTCTGAGGTTTGCTAAGACTATTGCTATATTTGGAGCCTGCCCCGAGGGCGTGATGTATCTCCAAAAGTGCAGAAAAAAAGGTATGGATGTTAAGTTTTTCATAGACATCTCAGTTAAAGCTAACTCATTTAACGGGCTTCCCCTGCATGACATCAATGATTTTATCGGCGGAGATTTTGGGGATATAGAGGCAATATTAGTAGCAGAGAGCTTAAGAAAAAATAAAATCAAACGCATGCTGGACTCCGTCGGATTTAAAAAGCCGGTTGTTTAAACCCCTCAGCAGTGGGTTGGGGTATTTTCACCACATAGGCTAATCAGATGTCTTTATCAGTTTTTACACAATCATACGAAAAACAATGATTACAACCAGCTCTATTTTAACTGATTGTCTCACTTTTGGAATCCACTATACTATAATTGACAAAACCGTTAGTTTGACGCTAAGATAAAACATGCTTACGGAAACTATATTTACAGATTTAGACTTAACTGAAATTATTAATGGAGAGGAAATAATGGGACCTAGTCCATTTTTTAAACATCAGGATATAGCGGCTAATTTGTATAATATACTAAACCAACATATCAGAAAAAATAAATTGGGGAAATTGTTTTTTTCTCCGCTTGACATAATCTTTGAAGAAGGGATTAACAGGCTTCAACCTGATATACTGTTTATAAAAAAGGAAAACCTGAGTATTGCTAAGGATTGGATAAGAGGCGTACCGGATATGGTTTGTGAGATAATATCTTCAGGCAGTTATGAGATGGATACGGTAGTTAAAAAGGTGATATATGAGAACTACAGGGTGCCTGAGTACTGGATAGTTATGCCGGAGCCACAGACTATAGAGGTATTAACCATCATTGGTGATAAGTATAAATTACACTCCTTTGCGGCTATTGAAGGATTTGTTATATCTAAAGTCATTGAAGGCCTTCAAGTCAACATTACTGATGTTTTTGAGTAACTCCCTTTCTACCGTCTAAAGGTAGAGTTCCGGATATCCCAACGCCACAACACAAGCGTTTATACCAAGTTTATTTGTCTATGCTGTTTCTATCAAACTGTAGGGGGTAGCACTGCCCTGCCGCTGCGCGAGGATGCCCGGAGAGCAGCCAATTCTTATACTTCCAACTGCAACTTGGTATTAGATATAATGATTAAAAAAATTCTCCAGCTCACATGTAACAAAAATACCTTTGTAATATGTTAATGTAAGTGAGTATAGCGAGTGAATCAACAATGTGTGAATCAGATAACATAAACTCAAAGAAAAACAAAAAGGGTTTTGCCACACTTCCCGTGCACATGTCGGAAGGTTGCATATTAGCTCATGACATAACGGAAATAAGGCCGGGGGAGTTTAAAGGAAGGGCATTTAAAAAAGGCCACGTAATAACTAAGGCAGACATAGAGCATTTACAGAGGCTTGGCAAGGACAACATCTATCTGTTGCAAATAGGTGATGATGAACTTCACGAGGACGACGCCGCACACACACTGGCAAATGCGCTTATAGGAAACTCAAAGGAAACAGGCGTTTATCCATCAGGAGAGCCCAAAGAGGGCAAGATTGATTTTATAGCAGGCAGGGACGGCCTTGTAATAATTGATAAAGCCGCCCTCACAAGTTTTAATATGGCTGAAGATGTGATGTGTGCTACATTGCACACCAATACAGTAGTCACAACGGGCGTCAAACTGGGTGGCGTCAGAGCGATACCACTTGTTATAAAACGCAGTCTGGTTGAGCAGGCAGTGGCTGCGGCAAAGAGCGCCGAAAGCGGGGCGGTACTTAAAATAAGAGAGATTAGAAAACCGCGTGCCGGTGTTGTTATTACGGGTAACGAGGTGTTTTATGGCCGGATAAAGGATGCTTTCCTGCCGGTAATACAACGCAAATTAGCCGCCTTCGGAGGTACAATAATGGAGCATATATATGCTCCCGATGATGTTGACTATATTTACGGCAAACTCATGTATTTACTGAATGCCGGCGCTGATTTGCTGATAACAACCGGCGGGATGTCGGTTGATCCCGATGACATCACACCGATAGCGGTAAAAAACCTCCCAGTTAATCTGTACAACTACGGAACGTCTGTGCTGCCGGGGGCAATGTTCTTAATAGCATATGTCGGGGGCGATAAGTATGGCAATTTGGGAGGCGCCGACATCCCGGTAATGTGTATGCCGGCCTGCGGGATGTATAACAAAACAACAGTGTTTGATCTCCTTTTACCGAGGGTACTTTCCGGAGAGATTATAGACAGGCGTGCTTTAGCTGAGATGGCACACGGCGGGTTTTGCCTGAGCTGCCCGGAGTGTAAATATCCTGTATGTCCGTTTGGGAAATGACACTTGGAAGATTCGCTCCTGAGAGACTCCTTTGGAAGGGTCATTGATTACATCAGAATATCCATAACGGACAGATGTAACCTCAGATGTATATACTGTGTGCCGGAGGACGGCACGGATGTACTGAAAAAAGATGATATTCTGTCCTTTGAGGAAATTCTCAGGTTCATTGAGGCGGCCTCGGATGTTGGAATAAAAAAAATACGGATAACCGGCGGAGAACCATTACTGAGGAAGGATTTGCATGATTTTATAAGAGCAATAAAATCCCCCGGCACAATAAACGATATTAGTCTGACCACAAACGGCCAGTTGCTTGCAAAATATGCACAACAACTCCATGACAACGGCCTTAGCCGTGTAAACGTTAGTCTTGATACGCTAAACCCCGGTAAATACAGTGATATAACCCGCGGCGGCTCTTTGGAGAGCGTGCTTGATGGGATCAAAAAAGCGAAGGAGGCAGGGCTTTTACCCATTAAACTCAACATGGTACCTCTGAGGGGAGTAAATGATGATGAAATTGAGGACTTCGCACGGCTTGCCATGCAGAGTGACTATCAAGTCAGATTCATCGAGCTGATGCCTGTATGTATAAGCGGCGGCGGTGAGGACAGTCAACTGGTATCAATGGGTGAAATCATGGAGCGGTTAAAAGCGATGGGCCCCATTATACCTGTAAAGCTAAGAAGACACGGTCCGGCAAGATACTATACATTTGAAAACTCCGGCGGTGTAATAGGTGTAATAAGCGGCGTTACCTGTCAGTTTTGCAGCGAATGTAACAGACTGCGGTTTACCTCAGACGGCAAACTCCGCCCATGTCTTTTTTCCAATATTGAAGTTGACTTCAAAACTCCTCTTAGAAACGGCGCCGATAAAGAGACCCTTAAATCACTTATTTTAAACACTGCAAAACTAAAACCGGAAAGACATGATGCAAAGTTTAACCTGTCAAATCTTTCCCACATAGGAGGCTAAAATGATTACCCCTTCTAATAGAATCTGGTTAGTTGCCTTTCTGATGTTTCTGATGTTGTTATCAAATACATTATTTGTTTTTGTAAAAGTGAGCGAAATCGAGAACGACCACCGGATTATAAACTATGCCGGTATGGCAAGAGGCACTATTCAGAGAATCGTTAAACTGGAAATGAATGAGGAAGATTACGAAAAACTGGCTACTGATGTGGATTGGATTATTAAAGCTCTGTTGGAAAAAGACAGTATCCACCTAAGCGATAAAAACAAAAACGAGTATGACAGGAGCATAACAAAACTAAACAAATCATGGGTGGAACTTAAAACATTGCTGTCAAACCATAAAAATAATATGCCCGGTGCCACAGTGAGGGAAGTTGTTAAAAAAAGTGAGGAATGCTGGAATGTGGCTAACGAAACAGTATTTTCAATTCAACACCTGCTTGAGACAAGAGTTAAACTGGTGAATTCCGTTGTAACCTTTACTATAATTAATGTCGTATATTCACTTGTTGTGCTGTTTTTTATCAGGATTTTCATAAAGGCACGGTGATAACTTATCATTTCCATTTTCTTCTGAAAATCAGAAAACCGGTGAGACTGATGCTTGTGGTAAGAGCCAGTGTTTTCTCTATCCCCCATACCTGGGCAAGAGAGCCAATCAACGCAGAGCCTGCCGGTGCCATTCCCAAAAACATCAAAGTGTAAACACTCATAACTCTGCCCCTGATTGAATCCTGTACTTTAAGCTGAATGTAGCTGTTGGCGGCGGCTAAAAAAGAGACCAGGTTAAAGCCTGCCAGGGCCAGCAGAAACATTGCAAGTGTAAAGTTTTTAACAAAGCAAAATGCAAAAAGAGAAAGCGGAAAGATAAGTCCTGTTATGGACATAAGTTTTCTCTTATTTTTTATATCACCGGCATATGCAATCACAAAACCGGCGGCAAAAGCGCCTGCTCCTGTTGCAGACATCAGATATCCGAGCCCTACAACGTCTGAATGAAACACCCTGTCAACGAAAACCGGCATGAAATGACCATATGGTATGCAAAAGAGGCTGAAAACCGTTATTGTCACCAAAATAAAGGCAATACGACGAAACCTGATAACATACACCAGGCCATCGGAAAAGTCCTTCAACAGACTTTGTTTGGCCGGCTTTTTATCGTCACACCTGAGTGTCATCTTTATAAGCACATATACGACAGGCAGAAAGGTAACGGCATTTAAGATAAAGCAAATCGAAAAACCAAAATGGCTTATCACAAATCCGGCAATCACAGGGCCTGCCATACGTGCCATATGGAAAATAACAGAGCTTAGAGCAACGGCGTTGAGAATATTGTTTCTTCCTGCAATTTCAATAAGAAACGACTGTCTAACCGGAGTGTCTATTGAGTTTATAACACCCAGAAAAAAAGAAATTGCTAAGATTTCCCATATATTTATAATGTTAAAAGCCAACAGCAGGGCAAAAACAGTGGCAGGTATAATGGAGAGCGCCTGGGTCAGAATAAGAAGCTCTCTCTTTTTAAATCTGTCAGCTAAGACCCCCCCTATAAGGGTAAAAAGCAAAATAGGAAGTGAAAGAGACACACCCAAAAGCCCCAGATAGAGTGATGATTTCGTCATTGAGTACACAAGCCACCCTGCCGCCGTCTGGTGTATCCACGTCCCTGAGAGTGATATCGCCTGCGCTATAAAATAGTGTCTAAACTCTTTTACATATAATGCTGAAAACCTGGGTTTATTCTCTGTTGTTGATACTACCATTTTCCATTATCTTACCATTAATTCCTATTCTAATTCATTTGTCTAACTTTGTTGGCTTTGTCACAAGCTCCGGGGCGTCTCCCTTAAAGGGGAATCAGGGGAGGCGTCGCTTGTTCCCAGCCGCCTGCGTTTACTTTTGAGTTAGAATTGTAATTACAACAGAGAATATATGAAATTCATATCCAGTGAGCGGGCAACAATGGCAGCCCAATGCTCTATCGCATCTTCACGGAGCTGTTTATAGTTGATACCGCTTACGGTGCTTTTCAGCCCGCATTTAGCCCTGAGACCGTTAAGCAGGGCATCTCTGAAGCCGTCATTATCAAATATCCCGTGAAGATATGTCCCCCAGACGTTACCCTTTGCCAGACCGTCTGAGTAAGTCCGCCCGCCGTCTTTTACCTCAAAAAGGTTTCCCTCCTGAGTTTTCCCCATGTGTATCTCATAGCAGTCCAGATTATCAAACTCGCCGTCTATAAAAGGTATGATGCCCGCTTTTTTTGCCTTTACACGAGATGTCACCTTTGTGGGTTCAAATACCGTTTCAATGTCAAGTAAGCCCAGAGCTGCTACCTCGGTGTGCCTGCTTTCTACCATATCAGGGTCCCTTATCACGCTGCCCAGCATTTGATAACCACCACACATCCCCACTATTGGAATTCCCGTCTCAGCCGCCCTCTTTAGTGAGTCCGACACGCCGGTCTCTTTAAGATACAACAGGTCCTTCACTGTGTTTTTAGTGCCGGGAATTATCACTAAATCAGAATTCAAAATGTCAGTGCGCCTTAAACTATATACAAGCTCAACTCCGGGCTCACAGGAAAGAGCATGGAAATCCGTAAAATTGGATATATAATTGAGCCGTAAGACAGTGATTTTCAAGCCGGCAGTGCTTGTATTCCCGCCTGTGAACCGGCTGCCCAGTGACAGACCGTCCTCCTCCTCAAGCTGCAGACCACCTGTATAAGGCACTACCCCTATCACTGGAATGCCGGTTAGATTGTGAATCATCTCGTTGCCTGGGATTAGAATATTTACATCTCCGCGGAACTTATTAATGATAAAGGCTTTTATAAACGCTGCATCATCTTTAAGCAGTGCTGCAGTGCCGTATAATGAGGCAAACACACCACCCTTGTCAATGTCCCCGACAAGCAAAACCGGAGCAGATGTTAGCTTTGCTACCGCCATGTTGACGATTTCCCTGTCAGAGAGGTTTATCTCGGCAGGGCTTCCGGCCCCCTCTATGACAACTACATCGTACCGTCTGTCTAACTCCTCCCATGCGCTTACCACATATGGCCAAAACAGCTCCTTGTTTTTATAGTAATCAGAGGCGGACATTGTCTTAAATGGCTTACCCATGACTACCACCTGAGAACCGGCGCTTCCCTCGGATTTTAACAGTATGGGGTTATGATAAACTGAGGGTTCAATCCCTGCCGCCCAGGCTTGAAGCGCCTGTGCCCGTCCAATCTCTCCACCCTCTGCCGTGACGAATGAATTTAAGGCCATGTTCTGTGATTTAAATGGTGCAACCCTGTATCCGGCATTTTTAAATAGTCTGCACAGTGCGGCGGCTATAAGGCTCTTACCGGCTCCCGAGCCGGTACCCTGAACCATTATTGCAGAGGCCACCGTATTGCCTGCTCTACCTATGAGTGTGATTTAACAACAGTACTACAGGGAGATTCCTGTGAATTTCCACGACATTAACACAGGCAAAATCCTGCTCAATCCGAAAAATATGGCGAAGCGGGATTTTCAGCAAATTACAGAGTATGACTCTGTTTGCGCCGCCGTGGGCTACGATTACAATTGTTTTATTTAAGTGAAGTTTAACGAGTTTTTTAAGTGCCGGCATTGTACGCCTGGTGACGTCTTCTGTGCTTTCCCCACCGGCAGGACTGAATTTAAGCGGGTTTTTTGCCCAGTTTGCAAAGTCGTCAGGGTATTTTTTGTCTATTTCTTCAAAGGTCATTCCCTCCCAGAGGCCGAAATTCCTTTCACGAAATTCGGGTACCGGCACAGGGTTGAGATTGAAAAAACCACCGACAAGTTCAGCGGTTTTTACACAACGGCTTAGGTCAGAGGAATAAACGGCCTCAATTGTGGTTTGTGCTGAGCGTTCGCTTAATCCTGAGTAACCGGTGCGGCTTTTTAGGTGACCTCTTATAAATTCACCGGCCTTTACCGCCTGCGCCTCACCCTCTGAAGAGAGCGGCACATCGGTCTGTCCCTTGTACATGCGTTTTTCAGCGCCAAGTGTCTCGCCGTGTCTTATCAGATATACTCTGGTTGCCATTGTTACTATTGATAAATCATAGCACTATTTTTGATAACTTTTCAACAGTTACAAGCAAACAGAAAGATAAGTTCACCGCCCTCAATAATAGCCCCGGCATGATCTCCGGTTAACCCGCCGAACTTGCTTTGCAAAAACACTGTGGCAACCACACTGAAAAGATACACCGCAGTAAAAATCAAAACAGGCGGGCCTGTGATGCTAAAAGGGTCCGTCTGAGCGTTAAAAATATAATTAGCCGCAGAAGTTATCAGTACGGAGATGCAACCGGAGAGAAGAATTTCGGCAAGCCCTGTGTTGGAAATAAAAATATACCCCAGTCCGTCTTCTTTTGCGCTCCTTCCCAGAAACAAACATGATGTAGCGGCAAACCTTCCAGCAACGGGAAACACAGAGAGAACATATAAAGGGGATAGGCCGGTTTGAGCAATTGCATTTTTTAAAAGGAGATACTTAAGAATAATAACCACTACAATGGCGGTGGCTCCGATAGGGCCGGCAGAGCCGCTTTTCATAATAGCGAGGCGTTGTTGCTGCGGCTTTCGTGCAGCGATAGCGTCAAATGTGTCGGAGAGGCCGTCAAGGTGAAGCCCTCCGGTTACTAAAATCGTTGCAGCAACCACCATGAAACAGGATACCTCCAGAGGGAGAGCACTCCTTGCAGCAAACCAAACCATAGCAGACATCAGACCAATAGCCAAACCTGTAACAGGAAACCATGCAGAACTCTTGCCGATTTCTACCGTATCATCGCAGTATAGAAACTGAGGCAGCGGAATTATCGTTAAAAACTGAAACCCTGCCGTTATTCGTTTTATAATTCTGATTATCATTGATGTACAAAAAGCTGGTGGATATTAACATAAAAATTGAATTTGGGGAAAGGGTTTTCTCGCCCTCGAAATCCGATATAGAATTCAAAATTATTATTACATAAGCCAGATAAAGTTTTTATTAATTCCATCTTTTTGTTTTAATATTTCAATGTAGTCCTCAGATACAGGGCTATATTCTTTTGCATCATTACCTTGTATATAAGAGTATTTGCCGTTTTCCACATAATCAATGACAGCTATTTTTTCATACCTGCTATAAATGTTTTTGTCAAACCATTGAAATATATACTGTGGAGAGTTTTTACGAGGAGTCCATGATTTATAAACATGGCAATAAACTATCAGTTTAGGAGGATTTGCCATGATTTCAGATATTAACTCCATTTGCATAATCATGTTTCCATCATGGATTTCCATAAGCCCATAGGTATATATATATCCGGTAACAGATAATCTGTCTGATAAGAAAAGTATTTCCGGCTCCGAGCCAAAGACTGCAATACGGTCGTCTTTACCGGTGTGGGCGGTGATGAGTTCCGCAATTTGCGGTGCTTCATTAAATGGATTGTTTTTGTAAATCGTATTACAGATTAGGGGGAGCGGCAATTTAAAAAAGTAATTTCTATCTGCCCAAAATCCTGTGGCAACAATAATTAAAAATATTATAAAGGCAACATTGGGAAGTTTAAATTTTTCAGTAAGAAACTCATTAAGGCGTTGTACAGCTATGCCGATAAAAATAACCACAGCGGGCAGCATCATTATAAAATAGTGTGGTCTGAAATATAGCCCTGCTGAAACGGCAAAGACGGTAAAAAAAAAGAGCAAATTGGTAAAAACCTTTTTCACAGCTGGTAATTTTATAAAAAACTGTAAAATAAATCCTAACAAAGCCAATATCCAAAGCAGATGGAAACCTTTAAAGACAGCTCGCAAGGATACCTTAATTCTGGGAACTGAAGAACTGATAGTTTCACTTGAAACATATTTATTGGCATAAACAAAAGTCCAGTAGAAAAACTTCTGGAAATCCCCCATGGAATAAACCCACATAACAACTAAAATAAGGGGTATAAAAAAAGCTGCAAGCAGATAGCATAGTTTTGAAAACTCATATTTAGCATTTTGCTTAATATATAATATGACAGGGGTTTGTGGGCTGTTTAACCGGTTGTGATATAAAAAATAGCATACGGCAAAAAACAGAAAATATATGCCGTGCTGCTTCATTAAAAAACCGCAGCCCAGAAAAAAACCGGCAATTGCATAGAATGTAGAGGTTTGTTTTCTAAGGGCTATCATTAAGAAATACAGCCCGAGTGTACAAAACAAGACGATTAGTTGAGTGGCGTGAAAGGAAAAACCTAAAAAAGAATAACTAAGGGTGAAAAACCCATAGGACATTGCTGAAACAACACCGGTGGTTGCATTATATACATGTTTAATCAGCATATAGATGACAACGATTGTGGCAAGGTTGGTAATAAGCAGCCCAATGTGGATACCTCTTACGGTTTGACCGAAAATAGACATAAAGAAAGCATATATTAGTGCCGTGCCGGGTAATTTCATAGTGTATGCGTACTTATAGGGCTCAAGGCGCTCAAGAATCAACCTTGCTATGTAGGCATACTCCCCCTCATCCCGCTCCATGGGAAAATCCAGAAACCTGATTCTTACAGCCGTTATAAAGGCCATTGCAACTATAAGCAACAGCCATGTGTAAAACTCAGTGCGGCGTGTATCGGGCTTAGATAAATTCATTTGCATTTTATTGTAATATATTTTTTATTAAAAAAAGAAATCGGAAGCGCATACTGACTATGTTGTGTGGAAAGTTGGGAATTTCTCGATTGGATTTCTCAAATTTTAGAGTGATTTATAGATTTTTTTGCTCATTTAGATCAAAGGCTTTCCTCCTTAAAAAATATAATAAGTACATCAATAATGAGACAATATATATTGATTTTTCTATAGAAAAGATGATGAGTTTATAATTTGTCAAGCAATAAATGCCATTGCAAACAACTTCAATTCCGAAAACCGACATAGAGGTAAGCAAAACGAGTAAAGGAGTTGAAATTAAAGGAGATAATAAGAAGTAATACCAAGTTGCCTGTTCCCAGCCACCTGTGATATACTTAATAAATTCAGCTTGGTATGAAATGTGTTCCTGTTTAAATTAAATTCGCATGATGTTAACTATGACAGGGGAGGAGGGTATCAATGCCATGGATAAGCGTTACACTTAATATTTCCGGCGAGCAAAGGAAAGTTTTAAAAGAACTCGGCTTGCTATTTGCCGGAGAGATGGAAAGCAGGGGGAGAGCTGATAAAAAAATCCTTGAGCCGCTAAAAGAAGAGCTTTCATACATCATCAACGCCAACTCTGAGGTCAAGGCCATTGTCAAAGATGCACTTGCAACCGGCAATCATTACGCTCTGCGGCTCATAGACTCCGACAGCGAAATCCTGAATCTCCCGTGGTCAATGGCTGAGGAATCAGAGACAGATACTCCGCTTGGCAGTATTGAAAGCCTCCATATATTAAAAACGCCGGCTGCTGTAATTGATAAAAACTTATCAGATTTTACACCGCATATAGAAGCCCCGTTAAAAATTCTTATTATGATTTCCTCCCCGCTTGATTTGGATTACAAATCACGGCTTTCATATGAACAAGAAGAGTATGATATACTGAAAGCCTTCGAGCCGCTTCTTAAAACCGGCCATGTCGAAATAGACTACACTGATGACGGCTCACTTGAGGCGCTGAAATCAAAAATCAAGACCAACAAATACCACATTTTGCACTTTTCAGGCCACGGGACATTTCATGAAGGGCGGGGTTACTTGCTTTTGGAAGACCATTATAATCTAAAGAAAAAGCTTGTAGATGAAGATGAATTTGCAAAAGTGATTAATTCAAATCCCAACTATAAAATCCCGCTTGTTGTGCTGTCATCGTGTCAAACCGCTCAGGGCGGCTCCGAGCGGATTCTAAGAGGCATAACCGGCAAGCTCTT
>JAMOBJ010000024.1 GCA_039908095.1 Nitrospirae bacterium YQR-1 | reverse complement strand
TTGCGAAAGCAAAACTTGACCTCCCCGTTTAACTGTAGGCTACTGTGTCTAAGGCGACAGAGGTTACTTCTTACTTTTCTACCCACTCCTTCGGTTAAGAGCCTTTTTTTTGCTTAACCTCTCGGGTGATTTCTTACTTCCTATTATCTCCTTTTATTTCAACTCCTTTACTCGGTTTTCTCTCCTCTATATCGGATTTCCTCTTCGTTGTCAAAATGGCATTGAATAGCATCCTTAATGTTCATTTTTAGTTCAGCCAAATCCTCGGCTTCTGTAATTATAGAGTGATTGAGGGCATGAGCACAAAAGCCGCCCTCAATAGCTTTCTCAACGATAAATATAATTTCACTCATGTGCACATCCTCCTAAAGACACCATTCATCAGCTTTACTCAAAGTACCATTATTATAACATTAAAAACAACGGAACCCTTCTGAATTAAAAAGGCATTAAAAACAAACGTTTTATGTTAAAATTAAAGTATGGAAGAACGGATTCAAAAAATAATAGCCTCCTTGGGTATAACCTCACGGAGAAAAGCAGAGGAAATGATTGAAGAGGGCCGTGTTACTCTAAACGGCAGAGTAGTAAAATTAGGCGATAAGGCGGACATCTCGCATGACCACATAAAGGTTGACGGTAAGCTCTTACATGCCGGTTCTGCAGAGGATAAGATTTACGCAAAATTTTATAAGCCGCGGCAGGTGATGACAACCCTTGAGGACCCCGAGGGACGTCGTACAATCCTTAAATTTATCGAGGGTATAGGCTCAAGAGTATATCCCGTTGGGCGGTTGGATTATGACTCCGAGGGACTGCTGCTGCTGACTAATGACGGTGAGCTTACCCACAGGGTGCTCCACCCTTCTAAGAAAATCCCTAAAAGATACCACGTAAAAGTTAAAGGGGAGATTTCGGATGCCGCAATAGAAAAACTACGTAAAGGCGTCATGCTTGAGGATGGTATGACAGCCCCTTCCGAGGTCAGAAGACTGAAGGACACTGACACGGAGACAAACACATGGGTCGAGATAACCCTCTTTGAGGGCAGAAAAAGGCAGATAAGGAGAATGCTTCAACAGCTCAGACACCCTGTGGCTAAACTTAAACGTGTCGCTATAAACGGCATTAAACTGGGCTCACTAAAACCGGGACAGTGGGCACTGCTCACACCTAAGGAACAAAAATCTCTGTTTGATGAAACCATGACTATAGATAAACCGGCGGAGGTATCATCCCCCGTTGAAAGACCTAAAAGACAAAGGGACAGGACATATTCTTTCAACAAAACCGAAAAACTGAAAGAGAGAAACCTCTCCTTTGACAAAACTGATAAACCAGGGGAGAGAACGTCTTACTTTGATAAAACCGATAAACCTAAAACAAAACCATACCCTTCCAACAGAACGGATAAGCTGAAAACGAGAACATCATCATCGTTTGACAGAGCCGGAGTTGCCGGAAAATCAAAAAACATAGATAACAAGTATGGGCCTGATACCGGAAGCAAACCTAAAAAACCAAAAATGACTTTTGTAAAAGTGGACAGCTTAGACGCTGGAAAGAGACGAGGAGGAAGAAGCAGACATGTTCAGGACTAAGGGATGCGGGAAATTAACAGTGGAAGACATAGGTACCGATATAAACCTAAGCGGATGGGTTTTTAGAAGCCGTGACCACGGCGGGCTCATCTTTGCCGACTTAAGAGACCGAAGCGGTTTGGTACAACTTGTCTTTAGCCCTGATGTAAGCGCAGAGACTCATGAATCAGCCCACCAGTTAAGAGGGGAATATGTTATTTCAGTGACCGGTGAGGTCAGAAAGAGGCCGGAGGGCACTGAAAACCCGGACATTCAAACAGGCAGGGTAGAGGTTTACGTAAAAGCACTTAACATACTAAACAGATGTGAGCCGCTTCCTTTCACTATAGAAGAGGCCGGAGAGGCCTCGGAATCTCTGAGGCTCAGGTACAGATACCTTGACCTTAGAAGGCCGGAGATGATGGAAAACCTGATAATACGCCACAGGGCTTGTAAGCTCATCAGGGATTATCTGGATAGTGAGGGATTTCTCGAAATTGAAACGCCGGTTTTGACAAAATCAACGCCGGAGGGTGCAAGGGACTACCTTGTGCCTAGCAGAACAAGTCCGGGAGCTTTCTTTGCACTGCCCCAGTCACCGCAGTTATTTAAGCAGATACTGATGATTTCCGGGGCGGACAGGTACTTTCAGATAGTCAAGTGCTTCAGGGATGAGGATTTGCGCGCCGACAGACAGCCGGAATTCACACAGGTTGACCTTGAGATGTCTTTTGTGGACTCAGAGGATGTGATGGGGTTTGTCGAGGGCCTGCTAAAGAGGTTGTTTAAGGAAATAAACGGTGAGGATATTGCCACTCCAATAGAGCGTATGACTTACGAGTATGCAATGGAAACGTATGGCAGCGATAAGCCTGACCTGAGATTTGCTTTGCCGCTTTGTGATATGGCTAAGGAGGCATCACATAGCAACTTTAAGGTTTTCCTTGACGTGTTACAATCCGGTGGCCGTGTAAAGGCAGTTTTAGGGAAGGGTATGGCGGGGCTTTCACGCAAAGAGGTGGACATGCTCACGCAGGAGGTACAGTCATATGGCGCTAAGGGGCTTGCGTGGATAAAAGTGAAAGAGGGGTTTGACTCTCCGATAGCCAAGTTTTTTGACGAGGAAACTATGAGGTCTATGGCTGCTAAACTTCAGGCCTGCCCCGGGGATATGATGCTCTTTGTGGCTGATGCCGGAAAAACTGTAAATGAGGTTTTAGGCCGCTTAAGGCTTGATGTTGCAAAGCGCTCCGGCATTATAGAAAACAAAAACCGTTTTGTATGGGTAACGGATTTTCCGCTTTTTGAGTACAACACGGATGAAAACCGTTTTGAAGCAATACATCATCCGTTTACATCGCCGTCAGATGCAGACATTGAGGCAATACTTTCCGCTGAGGGAGGCATTGAGGACCTATCTGGCATCAAATCCAAGGCTTACGATATAGTGTTAAACGGTAGTGAGATTGGTGGCGGCAGTATTCGTATTCACAGGCCGGAGCTTCAGAAAAAAATACTTGAAATGATAGGAATAGACAGTGCTGAGGCCTCAGAAAGATTCGGATTTTTGCTTGATGCCCTGAAGTACGGGGCCCCCCCGCATGGCGGTTTGGCACTTGGGCTTGACAGACTTGTAATGATAATGGTCAGAGCATCCTCAATCAGAGATGTAATAGCATTCCCCAAAACTCAAAAGGCGGCCTGCCCACTAAGCGGCGCCCCATCTGAGGTTGATAAAAAACAGTTACGTGATCTTTATATAAAGGTTAATATTCCTGAAAAAGCTCCGGAGTAGCAGAAAACTTATACCAAGTAACAGTCAAAAGAGTAACGAGGCGGCTGGGAGAAAGCGACACATCTCCTTACAAGGGATTTCCCTTGTATGTTTCAATAGGGAGTGAGTAAGCTTTAGGGGAGAGTACATCGACGAAGCCAAAGAAGTTAGACGATTGAAGGCAACTTGGTATGAGTGTTTTTTTATTATCTGAATAGAACTTCTCACCTTAAAAAAGCACCAAAAATTAAAATAAAAAAAAAAATAAAAAAATGTATATTTTTTACTTGACATATTTAAAATAGTATGGTATCATTGGCCCGAGCTGTACTTTAACCTGAAATGAAGCGATGGGAGCTTTATCTCAGGGAGTAAAAATCTAACTTTTAGATTTGATTTTATCGTGGTTTAATAAGGAATTTATTATGAAAAAAGAACTTTTAATAAAATCTGTAATACTAAGCGTTGTCTTTATATTTCTTTATGGTTGTGCGGAACATCAGGTAAACAAAGGAGATTTTCATTATGCTGAAGGAAAATCATGGAAAGATGATGATCTGAAAATAAATTTACTCAATAGCAAGCTGGAAAATGATTCAGGTTTTGATGAATTTTACTCTACCAATACCGCCGACCACTACTATAAAAAACTAACGGCTGAACCGGCGGAAGGTATTTTTACCGACAGAAAGAAGATATTAGAAGCAAATGTTCCCAAGGTGTCACTAAGCTATTTAGGCTTAAGGTACAGACGTGGTTCTGACCCGGATATGACCTCTTATTCCGACTGCTCACATCTGGTCAGTGCTATAACAAGAAAAAGCCTGGCCAATTCAGGCTACTCATTTGCTCCTCACTATGCTCCGTCACAAACCATGTATGCCAGCCACAGCTTTAAAATAGAAAAAGAGGATGTTAAACCCGGAGATCTTATTTTCTTTAAAAAGGCTTATTATACAAAGCAACGAAAGGGCAAAGGCAAGAAATCTGTAAAAGTAAAAACCGGAGAGAGAATTTACCACGTCGGAATTATAACAAAAGTAAAGAGTGACACTATCTACTTTACCCATGCATCATCCGACTATGGTGTTATTGAAACCTCAACTAACTCCAGAGATTGGCATTCTTACTGGGCAAAGCATTTCCACTCTTACAGCAGGTGGCGTCCTGATGTTTTTGCAAAGACAGACAGTATAGCTAAGAGCAAGATTAACTCTAATGATGTCAATTGACAATTATTATTAGTGCGCTAAAAATTTTGTACTATGGTTTTTTTACCGGTAGTTTAGCTGAATCAATAAATCGCCTGAGTTTTGAGTTGTATTATTATTGATGTTATTCCAATTCTATTTCATTTGTCTAACTTTGTTGGCTTTGTCACAAGCTCCGGGGCGTACAAAACAGTACGTCTGCGTCGCTTGTTTCTTGCCGCCTGCGTTTACTTTTGAATTAGAGTTGGAATTAAAGAAGGCTGAGAGCTCCTTCAAATTATGAATCAAAGCTTTATAAGAAATATACTTTTCTCGGTTATTGTAGTATCTTTAGCTTTTATTTATGTGGGAATAAACCGGAGTTATCCTTTTTATTTTATCTGGGATATGGACCATTCGGTTACAGTGGATTTGCTTTTTTTACAAAGCGGCAGACTTCCAAGCAATTTATCACATCCTGGGTTTGGTTTAAAATTCCTTTTGTTTTTTATACAGAAAATAGGATTTTGGACAGGCTTTCTTTCAGTCAGCGATCTGTCCAGCTTGAATTTTTCTCTTAATCCGATTATTTGCATTGCTGAATTGACTGATTTCAATCGTCTGGTATCTCCGTTTTTAGCTTTATCTATTGTAATCTTACTTTGGGCATCATTAGAGGTTTGTTATAAACCTGATTTTAAAGTCAGTATTTTTATTTTGCTTTTTTTTGGACTGCAAGAGTCGTTTATTTACCATAGCAGCATGATAAGAAGTGAGCTTTACAGTGTTTTTTATTTGAGTGCCGGAGTGTTTTTTATTTTGCTTGCAGGTAAAACACATAAGTTAAGTGCAAAAGCTGTATGTTTAGTAATTGCCGGGACACTGTCAGGGTTGGCAATTCTGACGAAAGTGCAAGCCTACGTGTTGGCGGCATTTTTGTTTCCACTGCTGGCATGTTTTGTTCTATACCGGCAGGAGCTCGAAACACCGGATATAAAATCTGAGAAATTGCCGCTTTGGTTGTTTGCTCTGAGCGTTTTAAATACAGCTGCTATGGGAATTTTACTTTTTAATTCCTACAATTTTATAATGCCGGAGGAGCTTACACTTCTGTATAGCGGTGCTTATGGATTTACTAAAATCTCAGTGTCTCTTACGGCAATGCTTGTTAGTCTTTTTATTTTCACAACGGCTGTATTTTTGAAAAAGAGCGGCTACGGCGGCATTGTCAAGACAGTTGTATTTATGAATCTCATAATTTCCGGGTTTATTTTGGCTGTTTTCTCCCATTACTTATTGCTCAAAAGCCCTTCATCATGTTATGTGTATCTTTTAGCCGATCTTAAAGCAGTGCTATTTAATCCATTGTTTATGGGTACAGGAAGTTTTATGGGCTATTTTGCTAAAACAAAAGAGCATTTCATGTATAATCCCGGTTTATTTATTATTAATGCACTATTGTTTTTTTCCCTGCTCTCAGGGTATTTCTTAAAGCTTATAAGAGCTCAATGGAGAGAATTTGTTTTACTGTTATCAGTTTGTTTTTTTTGTTACATACATATTTTTATGGGTACACGCTTTATTTTAAGAGATTATCTGTGGGTGGAGGTTTTTGCCAACTTTTTAAGCATTTTTCTCTTTCTCTTTATAACATTGCGGCTTGTGAGGTTTAAGAGGGTATTTTCAACTGTTTTTCTCTGTCTTTTTGCATTTCTGTTTTATATTAACATTTTACATTGCAGGGAGATGCCGGTAAGGATAAACGCCAACTATAACACCTATGGATGGAAAATTCTTTTCACTCAGGTGTATTGTAACAGTCCATATGAGTACTATTTTAGCGAGCCAATGGTAAACAGTTACAGCATAAGCCTGACAAAGGAGGCCTTAGAGGAAGCGGCAGGCAGCACGCAAAATTATAATTGGAAAAAAAATGCTGCAAAATTTGTATTTCCGGGAGTGAATCTGAATTTGAGACATATAGGTTATGTAGCTAAAGCAAGGCCGGTATGGACAGACATGCTTTATGTGAAGATTATTGATTTTAACGAAATATTAAAAGATGCCCTGGTAATAGATGTTGTGAATGCTTTAGGGGATAAACGGGCTGCACTGCCATATTATTTTGATCCCCAATCGGTTATCACAGCGGATAAGGAGGTTTTTACTCAGCCGGAATATCAGGATAAATTCAGAAAAGTAAAAAACACAGGTTTTTTGCCGGTTTTACCAAGGCATGATTTAGCTGTTTATTTATTTGTAAATAAAGCGGATTGGTCAAAATTTAGTAAAACGGCTGAAGCCGAGCCTTTATCAATTAAACTCTACACTCCAAACGTACAATATGAATACGTTGGTATTAAAATTGAAAAATATACCGAACTGGATCTTACCCAATTTACTAAAAGGTATTTTTTTGTTATAAAAAATACACATCACAACTTTTATTGCATTCCCTCAAGCAAAGCAAACTACTAATACCAAGTTGAGACAGTTGCAAAAATCGGTTTTCGCACTATTTTCATTAATATTTTTCTTGCGATCTCATTGTTTTTGCATGATATTATATTTATAGATTGTTTAATTCCGACTGCAACTCGGTATGATTATTTCTTTTAGCCTGTGTTTGATATAAAGCTTGCGGGTATTTTGTTTTAATGCTGAAAACATATAAAATACAGATACAAAGCGATGGAAGTAAATAATATTAACAGATCACTTGAGGTGCTGGGGCTGGATGCCAATGCAGGCCCGGATGAAATAAAAGAAGCCTATAAGGACCTTGTAAAGGTATGGCATCCGGATAGGTTTGTACATGACCCTAAACTTCAAAAAAAGGCAAACGATAAACTCAGCGAAATAAACGAGGCATATCACTGCCTAAAAGACTACAAGAAAATTGAGACCACCACAGATGAGGAATCACTGCATCCTAAGGCATATGCTCAGAAAGACGGCAGTGCCACAGAGCACAAAGAAAAAAAGACAGCTGAATCCGGGGAATCAGGCAAAACCACTGTCAAAGCGGCAAAACGGGCTGACATCTATGTCTTAGAGCGCCAATGGGCAAGGCTTCTGGCAAGGGTGTTTGATATGTACAGCTTAAGTATGCCCTGTGGGTTTATAGCCGGTGCAATAATAAAAAACACGTTTCTCGAGAGCTATATCGGGCAGTTTTTTTTTACCGTGTTGACTATCACAATCATGGAATCTGTTATCTTAGCAGCTACCGGCACAACAGCAGGCAAGTACCTGCTTGGCATAGGACTGTTAAATGCAAAAGGAAAAAATTTGACATTCAGTGAGGCACTCAGCAGGGAATTCAGGGTGTATGTTTATGGATTTACTTTTGGAGTTCCTTTTATTTGTTTTTATTTTATGGCAAAGGAGTATAAACTATTAAAATCTACGGGAACAGCCTCATGGGATAACCTCCTTAAGCTCAGGGTAACGTACAAAGAGATAGAAAAGAAGCAAATTTATAAATTTGTATTTTTATTTATTTTAATCATGGCCGCTTACACATACGGCTTTGATATGCTCACTAAGTAAAAGTACCCTGTTCTGTGTTAAAATCAACATAAGATGGTAATACTTTGAAATAAGGGCAATAACTACAATTATGGGAAATATAACAAAGGATATTAATCAAGACAGATTAAAAGAGTTGATAAGGTTTTATACCGGTATGACAGGTGTCATCAAAGCACCTGAAATAATCGAGGACCTAAGCGATTTTTTTGCAGTAGCATACGATAATGTTGTAATTTTAGGGGACAGACTATACTTAATACGAGGTAATCAAAAGGAGGGGCGCTTTGGTATAGATGATGAGCCCAAGTTTTGGGTCAGAAATGCGATAGACCTTATAGACGGAAAGACAAAGATTATAAAAATGGTTTTTCATGAGGATTACATGGCTAACATCGGAGGGCTCTTGTTTAAATGCATAAGGAGCCCGAAAAAAGAGGCCAGAGTTTTGGAAAAAGTAAGTAACCATGAACGTTTTATGCACGGCTTTGGAATCCATGATAAAGCCGGTAATACCATCAGAGTGATAGATTATATAAAGGGAATGAATCTGGCGGATTACGTGGTCAGACAGAGCAAAAATCATGAAGAATACTATTTTACGAAATTTAAAGCTATCCTTAACGAGTATATAGAGTTGGTACGGGCGATAGAGTTTTTGCATAACAGCGGGGAAAAACACGGCGATATAAGGCGTGACCACGTGATAATGGACAGTGAGACCGGCATTGCGAGATGGATTGACTTTGACTACACATACACAAACAGTGAAAGCAGATTTGGATTTGACCTCTTTGGCCTTGGTAACATTCTGGTGTTTCTAACCGGTGGAGGGGATGTCACAATTCAGCAGTTAAGTAACCGGCAGCATCCGGCATTTGAGAGCCTGACTGATGATGACCTTAATGTGGTTATTCAAAACAGGGTTGCCAATCTGAAGAAAATCTATCCTTACATTGCAGATGAGCTGAATTACATACTTTTGCATTTTTCAAAGGGAGCCGAGGTATTTTATGAGACAACCGGTGAGTTTCTCAGTGATTTGCTTGAGGCCGGTGCAAAACTTAATCCATAAAAAAAAGGTATAATATATTTAGCGATGGAATGTATAGGCGACAAAGAGAGATTATTACATTTTGCGGGGCGGCGGCGGATTTTAATTGCCGTTGACGAGAGCATCAGCTCAAAGCGTGCCGTGTCTTTTATCTGCGAAATGTTCAGAGGAGTTTCAGGCTTTACCTTTATATTGTATAACCTTGTCAATTTATTTGATGACGATGACTTTGTCTGTGATTTGGAATGTAATGAGTTTATAAAATCAGCGGTTAAAGAAAAAACAAAAATTTTGGAAGAGTATAAATCCATGTTAATGGAAAGCGGCATACGTGAGGAAGATATAATTACAAAGTCAGAGATAAGAAGCGAACCCACTGTAGCTGAGTGTATATTAAAGGAACAGCGGAGTGCTCAGTGCTCAGCCATAGTGACAGGGCGGCGCGGGATATCAAAGCGTGAGGAGTTTCTAATGGGCAGCACCTCAAACAGGCTTGTGCATCTTGCTAAGGACTGTGCGGTGTGGGTTATAGAGTGAGTGTTTAAATACTTAACCTCAATCTATCTTGTGGCGATAATAAAGCAATGTAAAGGGATAGAAAATAAAGTCAAAATTTAATGATCTTATCTTCACTTATCTAAATAAGTTACGTGAATCTGATAACTATAGTACAATGCATCTACACTAATCTTTAACTCCTTTGACTTTTAAAAATGGTTTGACTTTATTCCTGTAAGTAATTATAATACATTTTTGACATTTGCAGCGTAATACAATAACGGGGGACTTTAACAAGAAAACATTAAAACTTTTTTATAACAGTTAAAGGAGCGGACAGGATGAAAGTACAGGAAGATGTAAAAAGTGTATTGATAGTGGATGATGAGGAGATGGTGAGGCTAACTTATGCAGGGTATTTGAAGGAGTTGGGTTTTAAGACGCTGGAGGCCGGAAACGGTGATAAGGGTTTACAGATGATTAGTAAGCATAAGCCGGATGTAGTGCTTCTTGATCTTTTGATGCCCGGCAAAAGCGGAATAGAAACTCTCAGGGATATTAAAAAAGATAGTGCCGACCTGCCGGTTATAATGCTCACAGCCTTTGGTGATATTCCCTCAGCTGTGGAAGCTATGAAGGCGGGTGCTTATGAGTTTATGACAAAGCCGCCGGATTTTGATAAACTTGGTATTTTGGTGAGAAACGCTGTTGACCATATATCGGCAAAGAAAAAGGTAAAGTTGCTAACCTCTATTCTTTCAGACTCAATTAAGGTCCATCTGGGTGATAGCCGGGCGATGTCTAAAATTTGCAATGACATAATAACAGTGGCGGAGACCGGCATGTCGGTGATTATCGAGGGTGAGACCGGCACAGGGAAAGGCTATATCGCAAAGCTGATCCATAGCTTAAGTAAGAGAGCAGGCAAGCCTCTTGTAAAGGTGGATTTAAGTCTTATCCCTGAGGCGCTGGTAGAGAGTGAATTGTTTGGATATGAAAAGGGTGCTTTTACAGGAGCAGATAAAAGCAAAAAAGGATTTTTTGAAACGGCCAACTACGGCACAATACTTTTGGACGAATTACAGACCGTACCGAGACATCTGCAAAATAAGCTTCTCAGTGCAGTGGAAGACAGAAAGATCACCCCTTTAGGGTCTCAGCAGTCCAGAGAAATTGATATACGGATTATAGCTTTAGCAAACAGAAGCCTTGAGGAACTGGTTAAACAAGATAGTTTCGGCGCTGATTTATACTACAGGCTTAATGAATATTTGATAAAGATTCCTGCCTTAAGAGACCATAAGGAAGATATTGCTTTCTTTGCCGGCAGGTTTTTAACGGAGTTGACAAATGAGCTACAAAAGGTGATTTATGGGTTCACTGATGATGCTATTGCATTATTGGGATTTCACGACTGGCCGGGCAACTTAAGGGAACTTAAAAATGTCATAAGAAGGGCTATTTTGATTTGTAAGAGTGATATAATAGACCATGGCGATTTGGCATTTCTACGTGCTTATGTAAAAGGTTATCGCCCTGCGCCTACCGGCAGAAAGAGTGAAAAAATCTACAAATCGCTACGGGAAATAACAAATAAGGCTATAGAATCAGTAGAAAAAGATGCAATATGCCATGTTCTTAATATAACAGGCGGTAATAAAAAGAAGGCGGCAAGCCTCCTACAGGTTGACTACAAGACGCTTTTTAATAAGATCAGGGATTATCGTATGACTTTCCCTGAGGAACCGCTTACACTGAGACCTCCAAGGTTAGACGTAAGGTCCAGACGCCCCTTTTAGAGAACAAATAGTTTAAAATAAATAATTTAAGAAAACTAAAGGCCCCCACAGGTAAAGCAGTGGGGGTCTTTATGTGTTTTAAATGTCTTGAACTCACAGATACTGCCATCCCACACCAGCAGTTTTCCCTTTATAGGCTTTCCAAGCCCAGTGAGGTATTTAATAGTCTCAAGGGCCTGTAGAGAGCCGATAACACCAGGGGTGGTGCCGATAACGGGGAATATCTCCTGTGGAGGCGGGTCCGGGAAGAGGCACATCAGACACGGTGTCTCAGGATAGTGGATAAAAGAGAGCCTGCCGTCCATACCCCAGATGCTGCCATAGACCAGAGGAATATTTTTCCTTATAGCACATTCATTAAGTACATATCTTGTCTTAAAATTATCCATACAATCAACAATAATTGCGGAATCACCGACAAGATTGTCAACGTTGTCACTGTTTATGGTGTCGGTAAAGGCAATTATCTCTACGTCAGGGTTAATTTTATTAAGGGTAACTTTAGCCGATTGTGCCTTGTTCATTCCAATCCGAGTGTGGTCGTGGAGAATTTGTCTGTTTAAGTTTGACCAATCCGGGGAATCAAAATCGCATATCCTTAAGCGTCCTACGCCTGCCACGGCAAGATAAATAGAGACTGGAGAGCCGAGGCCGCCTGCCCCCGCCACAAAAACTGTGGAGTTTTTCAGCTTCTGTTGGTTTTCTTCACCCCATCCATCCATCATCATTTGTCTCTTGTAACGGTTTAGCTCATGTTCGGACAATCCCATATTAGAATCTCCCTGGTATAAAATCCATCCTTTGATAAGGACATTCCGGTACGCACCAGCCACCGACATTATAACATATTGTTACTAAGGTGCCTCATTTTTCATTTATTCTTTTTTTATTCAAAAATACTTTCTCATTACCATCTCATACTAATACCAAGTTGTAGTCAGAAGTAAACACAGGCGGCTGGGAGAAAGCGACGCAGGCGTACTGTTTAGTATGTTGAGGAGCTTTTGAGGAAGCCAACGAAGTTAGACGATTGACTGCAACTTGGTATAAAACCTCTTCCAGCAATATATAAGCTACATTAAACAGGCATTTTTTGAAATTCTGTCAAATGGATTCGGCATTATTATTAAACTCCTCTTAAAACCTATGGCCGAATCATAACATACCCCTGCTGTGCTAACTGAATCAGCCTAAGCAGTCCGTTTGAATTTACTTTTACACCGGTCAGGATATTGTCTTTAGTCCATAAGTGGTTTCTCATGGTGACTCCACATATTTCGACTCCAGCTCCGTTATCAATCAGCTGCTGAATCATCGCAGCATATGGATTACCGTAAGAGACCTTGCGCAACGTGTTGTATGAATCGTCATTTAGTACCATATGGCAGGCATCACCGTGGAAGATGGCAACGATATCACTGCCGCCTTGGAGCGTTTTGTTATGTGCTGCCAAAAAACGCATATACTTTATACCAACCGGCAAATCACCGTCCAGTGCCGCACGGTCCATGTCAAACACCGTATAGGATTTTTCCAAAGTTACATTTATATCGAACATTTTACTCCCCTCCTATCAAAGTTTACTACATCAAAGATAGAAAACCTGTATTTACTCCCGTTTGGCATCCTTTGCAAAAAAAGAGAAAACAATAACCATGGCAGACAGCACAGCGGCAGCGATAAATGTGTTTTCAAACACTCTGTGAAGGATTTGAGGTGAAACACCGGGTTTGATGTCAACCCCTGCCGGTAGAGACAAAGCAATGATATTTTGAAAAACGATTATGCCGAAAGTGCCACCCGCTCTGTTTGCCAAAATGTTGAGACTTGAGGCCAGCCCCTCCATACCCTTAGGAGCGTGTCCCATTATCAAGGCATCATTTGGCGATGAAAACAGCCCCGAACTCAGGCCAAGCACCACCATGGATGCCAATATATACCAAAACCCTGCGCCGGGATATAAAACAAGCATCAAAAAGCAGACTAAACTCAGGCACATTCCTGTTACGCAGAGCATTCGGGAGCCGATTTTATCCGACACCCTGCCCATAAAGGGACTCATCACTATCATAAGTGCCGAGGGTATCATCAGAAGTATCCCCGAAATCTTTAAAGAATAACCCATTGCTATTTCAAAGTAAAAAGGAAAGACAAAATTCACACCAAAAACAATTACAAACCTAAGTGTATTAGCAATAAGCCCCATAGACAAATCAATATTGCCAAGCAGAGAAAGGTTTATAAGCGGCGCTTCCAACTTCAATTCCATTCTTACGAAAAATACCAGACCAAAGCCTGATACCACAAGTAATGTCAACACCAACGGGGAGAACCATCCATAGCTGTCACCTATAGAGAGTGTGTAAAAAAATAAGGTAATGGCTGCGATTGCAATGACAAACTCCCCTAACCGGAGCTTCTTAACGTTGCTTTGTGAAACGTCTTTACGCAACAACATTGCAGCGCTTGCAAAAGCTGCTATACCAAAAGGGATGTTCACAAAAAATATCCACTTCCAGCTTACATAGGAGGTAATCATGGCGCCGGCCCCCGGGCCCATCATCACCCCCAGAGACTTACACATGCTCACTATGCCGATGTACTTACCGCGGTATTCCGAGGGCAGGTATGAGGTTATCATAGCCAGCACCAGTGTGGCAAACATCGCTCCCCCTATTCCCTGAAGCACCCTTGCAACTATAAGCATCTCCACAGATAGTGAAGCACCACAGGCAAGTGACGATAGTGTAAAGATAGCCATGCCCCATATGTATAGCCTCTTAAAGCCCCATATATCGCCAAGTCGCCCTATTACCAGGGTTAGTCCCATGTTGGCAAGAAAATATGTCAGTACGACCCACGAGGCATGCTCAGTGGTTGTCTTAAAATACGCCGTGATAGTCGGCAGTGAGACGTTTACTATAGCAAAGTCAAGGGATGCCATCAGGATTCCAACAGAAAGACTAAACACTATAAACCACTGCTGTTTATTGTCGATAATCTTGCCGGACATTAAATAACCTTGTTATCTTTTAATATTTTTTCAAAGTCGAGGTAGCGCCTAAATCTTTTGATTATTCTGTTGACATTATCAAAATATTTCTCAACGAGATCGGTCAGCACAAACAGCCCTGAGCTTTGCTTTGTGTTATGCTCTTTTGTCAAACCCAGATTGTCGTTTCTGTAGGCTATCATCATCTCGCTATGGTCAAACACCATTTTAGCAAGCAGATCGAGGTTTTCTTTTAAAGGCTCTTTTAATGTATCACAAAGTGTCATAAGCACTATGTCCATAGATTCAATAAATATCCGGCTGTGTTTGACTGTATGTTCGTTATCCGCATGGGCGCCGACGGTTAGAACAAACTCCGCTATGTCTCTGCTTAGACTATACACCATTTCTGTGAGGTTTATACAAATCTTGATCAATTCACCGCTTTTAGCATTGGTGGAGTCAAAGTAGAATATCTGTAGTGCCTCAGTGATAATTGTGGCTCGAGTTTCAATTTCGTCCTCGTATGATGAAATTTCATTGTCTCTCTTACCCTCGCCGGCCTTGCGTGCAACATCCATATGTTTGACAACCAGTGATAGAAGCTCAGCCAACTCCGAAATAACAATACTAAACGGTTTTTGTGTGTTTGCAATTTTATTATAAAACGACAATTCCTCCATTGCATACTCATCGCCAATGGTTTCATGCGTTGTGGCATGGCGGGTTATCACCTTCATGGTTTCAAACTGAGGGCTGAGAATAAAACGAGGTTTATATTTACTAATGATGCTGTCGGCATGGCGGTAGCCGTGCTCTATACTCCTTTGAAGGTTACTCTCAGACCACTCATAAAGTATGTCTCCTGTAACCGGCACCTCGATTACTCTGGTTCTCATACGGCGTTTCTCCAACCTGAATCTGAGCATAGCGATAGCATCCTCAGACATAGTGGCGGCAAAGAGCATTATCAGGTTATTCAGAGCATCGAGAAGGGATTTCGGCTCTTTGATCTGGCTTAGGTTTAAAAGCCGGACTACCCATATCTCGTCAAGGTCAGGGTGGTTTCTAATCACGTCTTTAAAGTTGATAGTGTCCACCATCGCTCCCTCACAGCACATATCGCCGTCTATTTCTATCGGCTCAATTATGTATGGCAAGGCGGAGCCGGCTCTCAGGCTCTTCATCGTCATGGGCTTATATTTTGGGTGTGTTTTTGAGTTTATAAGTAATTCCACACGGCTTTTGGTGATGTTGTATAGGTTATGATATATAGTAGGTTTACCGGGTTTAAATATATCTTCTATATTATAGTTAAGCGCATTGTCTTTGTAGTTGCAATCGTCATAGTACATTTTAGCAAGGCCGGTAATTCGGCTTCTGTATAAAAGAGAGGCCATCAGACGGCTTATAGGATTTACCGCCATTATATCGTTTAATATCATAGGGTTTAGCTCACAGTTGTTCCAGCGTGAGCTGTCATTGAGGATTTCCATCATGTGCTTGAACGCTTTTGGCCAGTGCTGAGGCACGTAGAGATTTTCGAGTGACCTCGGGTCGTTAAGGAATTCCCTGATGTTTTCCATTATTCCGGTGAAATCCGGCACAAACTGTCCTGGTATGGGAAAGGCTGAGATCAGATCGTCCGGTCTCATATTGTTTTGGCAAAACTTCAGAGCGTTATCGTATTCTTTGCCGGGGGGAGCAATGTTATAAGCCATACCAAGCCATGCGCCGGCACAGGCGGTAGTCCATACGTCAAAGCGCATATCCGGAGACTCTGAGATTCTTCTGAGCACACCAAGGCCTAATCCAACCGCAGGACCGCCGCCGCCAAGCGCTATCAATCTTTTCATTTCTTGTTTCATACAGGTATTCCTCTTTTTTGATTGCTTAGCACTTTATGTATCTCCTTATTTTGATGGAAGAATTCACTGTATTTAACATAAATAATAATATAACTGTCAAGTGTTTTGTTTTGTGTTATACCATAAGGGGTATCAGTCTTTATCTGAAATTCATCATTAGCCTGGCACTTCAGCATCTGTTCAAACATAGATTACCTCATCAAGTATGTACTTTCCTATAAACGGTTTCAGGGCATTTTTCTTAACCGTGTCAACCTTTTTTCCCAGGATTAGCGGCAAGATAGTTTTTACACTCAATAAGCTTGATTAATACGTCGGCCTTTACACTGATAAAAAAACTTGATTTTAAGTGCTGTTTCTGTTAAAGTAATACAGTGGAGGGATAACATGGAAGTGAAATTTGGGAAAAGCGAAATAATCGAGGCAATAAAAGACGTCGTAAAACCTTTAGCAAAAGATATACTTGAAATTAAAAACATCCTCTTTCCCCTGGTTGAAGATGTAACAGGTATCAAAAAAGTACAAGAGCGCATGATTAAAGAGCAGGAACATATTCGTAAAGAGCAGGAACATATTCGTAAAGAGCAGGAACATATTCGTAAAGAGCAAGAACATATGAGCAATGAGCTGGAGCGTATGAGCAATGAATTAGTTATAGTAAACCATGAGTTAGCTAAACGTCCTGAAAGAGGTGAGTTTAAATATTTACTAAAGGACAGCTTACAAAATGACCCTGCAATATACTCATACGGTTGGGAAGAGCTGGACAGACATATAACAAGCAAAGTCAGAGAAATACTAAAAGAAGAAAAAGTAATTTAAACGAAAGATATATGATATTAGGCTATAAGCTCCCGATTCTGTGTCTAAAATAACCTATGGCGATAAACACATCGCCTGCACTCAGTGGACTACTACTACGTGTTCAGGTGGAACAAGACCTCAAGGCAACCGGAAAGAAGCATGGACCAATAAATGCACTCAGGATTATCCACTGGACATGTACTCTCATCAAATCAAAGATTTCTCAGGATGCTCATCTATGCTAAAATAGCACTGTATGACTGGCAACTCTTTCAGGATTATTCCGGTTAAAGCCATTTTGTTGGTTGTTGGCGATGTGCTTTTAATCGCAGCATCCATGTATCTGGCTACATATCTACGACTTGATCAGTTTTTTAATCCGGCTTATTTTTTTAAAGCTCTTACTGTAAGCACAGGTGTTCACATTTTTTGCTTCTATACTCTGAACCTGTATTCAATAGCGGAGTTACGCTCAGGGCGGAGGTACTGGTTACAGGTGGCCTCAGCCGTGTTTCTTGCCTCTGCGTTTAATGCAGTCTTGTTTTATGTTATCCCATTTTGGCACAGAGGTATATTTATACTAAATGCAGCGTTTGTTTTCATTTTAATATCTCTTTGGAGAGCAGCCTTCAGAGCCATCATTGAGAAAACAAAAATAAAAACACGTGTGCTTATTATAGGCGGCGGCAAAAAAGGTGATATTCTTTCAGATGAACTGAAGAAACATTCCGGTTTTGAGCTTGCCGGACTCCTTGATGGAGATTCCATGCTATCAGACAACCCCATGAAAGCCGACACTGCCGTCCTTTTAAAAAACCTCGTTGAGGAGGAAAGAGTTGACAGGATAGTCATAGCCGGCGATTTGCCTCATACGGCTGAGACATTTGCTGCAATTGTTGAAGCCAAATTCAAGGGTGTTGAAATATACGCAATGCCTGAGATGTATGAGGAGCTAACTACAATGGTGCCGGTCTTTAACCTTGACGATATATGGCTAAGTTACGCCTCCTTTTACGGAATAAACAATAACATTTACAATGTCAGGTTAAAGCACATTATGGATAAAATTATTTCAGTTGTAATCCTGATAATTTCAGCACCAATTGCTGCTTTGACTGCTGTTTTAATTAAGCTGGACTCTGAGGGGCCGGTGTTTTTTACTCAACAACGTGTGGGATTTAACGGCCATGTATTTAAAATCCTGAAGTTTCGCTCTATGAAAACAGACGCCGAAACGGATGGACCGCAGTGGGCGGGTAATAACGACCCGCGGGTGACCGGAATTGGAAGGATTATAAGAAAATTTAGAATAGATGAGCTGCCGCAGCTGATAAACGTGCTGAGGGGTGAGATGAGCTTTATAGGGCCGCGCCCGGAACGTCCGGACTTTGTACACGGCTTTAACCACAGCATTCCCTACTACTCACTAAGACACAGCGTGAGGCCGGGAATTACCGGCTGGGCTCAGATAAAGTACGGCTACGGCGCCTCTTATAAAGACACCGTCATAAAGTTGCAGTATGACCTGTTTTATATAAAACGGCTTTCTTTTATGTTGGATGTGATAATTCTTTTTGAAACTGTAAAGACTGTCATCTTTGGTAAGGGTGCACGGTAATATGTGCGGGATAGCCGGTATGGTAGCTTTTAAGGGCGCAGGGGTGGACTCCGAGAGGCTGAAAAAAGCGCGTGACCTGCTGTCAAACCGTGGGCCCGATGACGCAGGAATCTGGATGGAGGGCATTGCAGGGCTGGCACACAGGAGACTCTCGGTTATAGATATCACTAAAGAGGGGCATCAGCCGATGTTGTCACACTGCGGACGCTATGTTGTTGTCTATAACGGTGAGATTTATAATTTCCGGCAACTGCGGACAGAACTTGACGTAATTAGTATTAATAAGTGGAACAGCAACAGTGACACTGAGGTGTTACTGGAGGCATACAAAAAATGGGGAGCCGGTTGTTTAGAACGCCTCAGAGGCATGTTTTCATTTGCCATTTGGGACAGGCAGGAGAAGACCCTCTTTGCCGCTCGTGACAGAATGGGTGAAAAACCCTTTTACTATTACTACGACAGTGGTATCTTTACTTTTGCTTCCCGCTCAAAGGCTATTTATGAAATACTGCCCGGGCTAAGCCGTGAGATAGATACTCAGGGACTCAGATACTACATCGAAATAGGATATTTCCCTGCTCCGCTCACTATTTATAAGGAAATCAAAAAACTCCCGCAAGCCCATTACCTCTTAGTTAACAAAGACGGTCTCATTATAAAGCGGTATCAGGATTTCAGACAGGTGGAACCGGACAGAGCACTTTTAAGGGTAAAGGAGGGGGATTTACTTGAAGAGCTTGAAGAGACACTTCTGAGTGCGGTAAAACTACAAATGATAAGTGACGTCCCGCTTGGGGCATTTCTCTCAGGTGGCATAGACAGCTCGCTTGTTGTAGCTATGATGAGAAAACTCTCTGCCGGCAGTGTTAAGACATTCACAATTGGGTTTAAGGAAAAACAGTATGACGAAAGCGCACATGCTCTGCTGGTTGCAAGGCATCTTAACACAGAACACCACAGCCAAACCATGAGTGTGGATGATCTGCTTAACTTAATTCCACGATTTATGGTGGAGTTTGACAAGCCGTTTTTTGACTACTCGGCGCTTCCTTCAATGGCGGTATCTGAGCTAGCTAAAGAAAGTGTAACTGTTGCGCTAACCGGGGATGGCGGGGATGAATTGTTTGGAGGTTACCACTACTACGTCATACTGAAAAGAGTTGAGGCTTTATTTAAAATGCCGGAGGTCTTCAGAAAGTTAACATCGGAGGCCCTGTCAAGGGTTTCAAACCACAAGATAAAACTGCTTTCACAAATGCTTATAAAAAACGATCCTATCACTGCGTTTGCGTTTTCAAGAAGTATAGTTAAGGATTTCTCATCTATAATGCTTACAGAACTGACAGAGCACACAGAGGGTATTGCAGAGTGTTTTACCAGGGCCACAGGTGAATTTGCAGGTGGCCTTACAGCAACCGGAAAAGCCATGCGCCTTGATACTCTGTTTACACTGCCGGATGATTATCTTCAGAAGGTTGATGTATCCTCTATGGCTTATTCACTGGAGGCGCGTGCACCGCTGCTTGATCCTGAGGTTGTAAATTGGGCGATGAAACTTCCTTGTGCTTGGAAAGTACGAGGATTAACTAATAAATATCTGCTTAGGAAACTTGCCTACCGCTACATTCCACGGAGCATACTTGACAGGCCTAAGCAGGGTTTTTCCGCCCCTGTTGCAATATGGCTTAAGGGCGGTCTTAAGGACTGGGCGCTGGAGAGGTTTAACGATGAGCAGTCGCTTAAGGCGCTGTATCTCAATAAAAACGAGGTTCTGAAACTTTTTAATTCTCACTTAAGCGGCCACAGAAACGCCGCTTCTATTTTGTGGGCTGTGGCCGTACTCGTTGATTTTTACAGGAGAGACATGTCACAGTGAGGCTTGGCGTTGATTGCTCTAATTTAAGGATGGGAGGCGGCCTAACCCATCTGACGGAGCTTTTTAAGGCGGCGGATTTTAAATCCTGTGGATTTAGCAATGTGAAGCTTTGGGCGGGTTCAGACACTCTCAGTAAGATATCTCCCAAAGAAGGCCTTACTCTTTGCCATGAACCTATGCTTGACAAACCGCTTCCGTACAGGCTCTACTGGCAAAGCAGAGTGCTGCCACAATTGGCCGAGCAGAGTGCGGATATTCTGTTTGTACCAGGTGGAAATTTTAACGGAAACTTTAAACCGTTTGTAACTATGGCAAGAAACCTGCTGCCTTTTGAGACTAAAGAATTATTACGCTACGGCCCCTCACTTATGACCTTAAGGCTAATGCTCTTGCGTAAGGCACAGATTAGTACATTTAGAAAAGCGGACGGGCTGATTTTTCTGACGGAATACACCAAAGACACGGTTTTTAAACTTTCAGGAAATTTACCATGCAAAACTGTGGTAATCCCGCACGGAGTCTCACCGGCATTTAAAAACAAACCTGACTATGAGAAAATAACAACGGCACAGAGTCCGTTTAAATGGCTTTATGTATCAATTGTCGATGTGTATAAACATCAGGACAATGTAGTTAAGGCTGTTTCACAACTAAGAGCGGCGGGCTATCCGGCCACACTCTCACTGGCCGGTCCATACTATAAGCCTGCCTTAAAAAAACTTTTGAAAGAAATTGATTCAAGTGACCCCCTGCATGAATTTGTAAATTACAAAAAATCAATCCCATATGAGGAACTTTCCCTGGTTTACAGGGAAGCTGATGGATTTGTCTTTGCCTCCAGTTGTGAGACGATTTCAAACATCCTGCTTGAGGCCATGTCGGCGGGGCTTCCGATAGCATGCTCTGATATGAGTTCGATGAAAGAGACACTGAAAGACGGCGGCATATACTTTAACCCTGAGGATACCGCCACGATTACTGCCGCCATGAAAACCCTGATGGATAATCCTGAGTTGAGATACAAAAATGCACTTCGCAGTTATGAACTATCAGAGCGCTACAGCTGGCAACGCACAGCCTATGAAACTTTTATGTTTTTGTCGGATATTTGTATGAAGAAAGATACAGGGAGAGTTAGGAGAAGGTGGTAATACATTGTTTTATATAAATGCAGCCCGTCATCATTTTATATACCTTCTGCTATAATACAAATCTCTTATGTATGCGACACTTATATCTTTCACCTTGATAGTGCTAAGCGGTGTTGTTTTCAGGCGGCTTAAACCCGGCGGGATTGATGCAGATACAGCCCGAAATTCTATAAATGCCACCGTATTAAATATCTTTCTGCCTGCGTTGTGTATAAAGATTTTCTCTGAAACTACACTTGATATTGAGGCTGTGCTTGTACCTGCAACGGCTGCCGCTACTATTTGCACTCTGATGGCTGTCACTCATTTTGTATTTAAAATACTCGGTAAATTTAAAAGCATCTCCATGGCGGAAGTCGGGGCACTCATCATATGCGCCTCATTTGGTAACACCACCTACCTGGGGCTTCCAGTCATAACTGAACTTTATGGTCCTGCAGCTCAGAAATATGTCCTATACTACGATCTGATGACTGCTACACCGATTCTATGGTTAATCGGTGCTCAGGTCGCGGCAAGGTACGGCAACTGTGAGAGACAATCTGAGAAAACCTCAGTGTGCAGGAAGGAAATGTTGTATTCGTCTGTAGTAACCGTGCTATCACTTCCCCCTATCTGGGGAGTCATCATTGGCGGAATTATTCAGACTGCCGGCATTGCGTTACCTGAGCCCGTATTTAGAGCTCTGTCGCTTTTAGGTTCTCTTGTTGTGCCGCTTATGATTTTTAGTATCGGTCTTGCTATAACCATTCCAAAGGTTAGTCATGTCTATTGTGCCGCTGTCTCAGGGGTTATCAAACTGATTATCTCACCGATGCTTGCTTATGTTGTGGCAAAAAAGCTGGGTCTTGACGGCATTGCCCTTAATGCATGTGCTGTTGAGGGCGCTATGCCCACTATGGTTGTATCACTTCTGATTGCCGCAAGATTTAATCTTGACGTTACCCTCTCTGCTTTTATGATTGTCTCTACCACCGCCTGCTCTCTGTTTACCCTGCCGATTATTGTTAAGTTGCTTTAATTGCCTTATCCTTTTGAATTTTACTTTTTTGATTGTAACTTGGTATCAGGCAAGTTCACATTAACCTTGTATAATTTCTTTTTCTGTTATTTTATTCCAAGAACAAGGAGTCTGTTTCTGAGGTTTCTTATTTTGTCCCTTAACACAGCAGCCCGCTCGAAATCAAGGGCTTTGGCGGCTTCTTTCATCTGCGCCTCAAGTTTTCTTATCGTCTCCTCATCCAAAGTCTCACCGTCTGCCACAACATCGGCATATCTCTCCGGCACTGTCCAGTAATCGGACTCATAGATAGAGGCAAGAATGTTCTTTATGTTATTTTTAATCGTGGTCGGTGTAATTCCCATCTCCTCATTGTATGTAAGCTGTTTTTTACGGCGTCTGTCAGTCTCTTCCATTGCCCTGGTCATAGAACCCGTTATACTGTCTGCATACAAAACCACCTTACCGTTAACATTGCGGGCAGCCCTGCCTGCGGTCTGAATCAGAGATTTCTCGCTCCTTAAAAACCCCTCCTTGTCGGCATCAAAAATAGCCACCAATGACACCTCCGGTAAGTCCAGCCCCTCCCTTAATAAGTTAACTCCTATCAGGCAGTCAAAAACCCCCATTCTTAAATCCTGCAGGATTTTCACCCTGTCAAGTGTGTCTATGTCAGAATGTAAGTACCTGGTCTTTATATGAATATCGTTATAGTATTCGGAGAGGTCCTCAGCCATTTTTTTGGTTAACGTTGTGACAAGTACGCGCTCGCCTCTCTTTGCCGCCGCACGTATTTCCTTTACAAGGTCATCAACCTGCCCGGCCACAGGGCGCACCTCCATTGGAGGATCAATAAGTCCTGTGGGCCTTATAATTTGCTCTGTTATGCAGCCACGGGATTTTTGTATCTCATACTTTCCCGGTGTGGCCGAGACGTAAATAACATTATCTATCCGTTTTTCAAACTCATGAAACTTAAGTGGCCTATTATCCAGCGCTGAGGGCAGCCTGAAGCCGTAATCAATCAGCGTTTGCTTGCGAGAGCGGTCTCCCTCATACATGCCGCCTATCTGAGGAATTGTGACGTGTGATTCATCCACCACAATAAGCAAATCCGGCGGGAAGTAATCTATTAACGAGTAGGCCGGCTCACCCGGAGCCCTGCCGCTAAGGTGCCTTGAGTAATTCTCGATGCCGTTACAAAATCCAAACTCCTTGAGCATTTCCAGATCAAAGAGGGTTCGCTGCTCTATGCGCCGTGCCTCGATAATCTTGCCCTCTTTCAGGAAATAATCCACCCTCTGCTGCATCTCAAGCTTGATGGCTTTAAGGGCGGGCTCAATTCTATAGCCCGGAGTTATCCAGTGTGAACGCGGATAAATGGCGGCACTTCTAAGTCTTCTGCTTTTTTGGCCGGTGAGTGGATCAAACTCAAAGACAGCGTCTATATCATCACCAAAGTACTCAATCCTGATTCCCTTTTCAAGAGAAAAGGCCGGATACACTTCAACAGTGTCCCCCCTGACTCTGTAGGTTCCCCGCTTAAAGTCCACCTCTACACGTTGATATTGAAGCTCCGAAAGCCGCCTTAACAGCTCTTTTCTCGATAGTGCCGCACCCTCGGTGATTATAATGTGCATCCCAAGGTAGTCCTCAGGTGAGCCGATGCCGTATATGCACGAGACAGAAGCTACCACAATGGTATCTCTCCTCTCAAGCACGGACATGGTGGCGCTGTGGCGCAGTCTGTCAATGTCCTCGTTTATCATGGCATCTTTGGCAATGTAGGTGTCGGTTTTGGGAATATATGCCTCAGGCTGGTAATAGTCATAGTAGCTGACAAAATACTCCACAGCGTTTTCAGGGAAGAGTTCTTTAAATTCGCCATACAGTTGAGCAGCCAGTGTCTTGTTGTGGGCTATGACGAGAGCCGGTTTCCGTACGTTAGATATAACATTGGCAATTGTAAAGGTTTTTCCGGAGCCGGTTACTCCTAAAAGTACCTGATGCGGATGTTTTCCAACCCCACGTGAAAGCTTCTCTATTGCCTCCGGCTGGTCTCCCCCTGGTTGGTATTCACTTACTAATTTAAATTCCATGATCAACAAATAAGGGAAAGGGCTTTCCCCTAAACCCTATCACACAAGGTGTCTAAGACCCCTTGACCCCATTTTCACGATGTTCTGTTGGTTTAAGAATAACAGCTCTGTGGGCGATGTCCTTTCTGTAGTGCATGTTGTCAAAGTGTATCATTTTAATAGCGGAGTAGGCTTTATCGAGAGCATCTTTGATGTTTCTTCCCAGAGCGCTTACCGCACACACTCTGCCCCCGGCAGTTACTATTGAGTTGTCTTTATAACCGGTACCGGCATGAAAGACAAACACATCGTCCAGTTCCTTTACCTTATCAAGGCCTGTAACCGGTTTGTCCTTTTCAAACTTTCCGGGGTAGCCGCCTGAGGCTAACACCACGGTGACGGAGTGTCTGTTTGACCACTCAACTTTGACTTTATCCAGATTGCCCTCGATGACACCAAAAACGATGTCAATCAGCTCGGTGTCCAGACGCATGAGGACAGCCTGTGTTTCAGGGTCGCCCAGGCGGCAGTTAAACTCAAGCACATATGGTTTTTCGTCTTTAATCATAAGACCTGCGTAGAGGATGCCCTTGTATTTTATACCCTCTTTGGACAGAGCGTGGATAGTGGGTTTCATAACTTTTTCCATGACAATGTGTTCAATTTCAGGGGTCATAACCGGGGCCGGGCTGTAAGCGCCCATACCTCCTGTGTTTGCTCCCATGTCGTTGTCAAACACCCGCTTATGGTCCTGGGAGGAGACCATAGGGATAATGGTATTACCATCGGTAAAGGCCATGAAAGAGGCTTCCTCACCTTCGATACAATCCTCAATAACGAGTTTATCACCAGCTGTGCCGAAGACCCTGTCTTTCATAATCATTCTGATGGCGGAGACGGCATCATCGGCGTTACCGGCAACAACAACACCCTTACCTGCGGCAAGTCCGTCGGCTTTAATGACAATTGGAGCACCCTTGATGCGCACGTACTCCTCGGCATGGATGTATGATGAGAAGACCTTGTAGTCTGCGGTGGGAATACCGTTGCGTTTCATGAAATCCTTGGAAAATGCCTTAGAGCATTCCAGTTGGGCGGCTCTTTTGTTAGGCCCGAATATTTTTAACCCTTCTTTTTCAAATGTATCTGCAATGCCGTTACAGAGCGGAACCTCAGGACCTACAATTGTGCAGTCAATCCACTCGTATTTAACAAAATCTACAAGACCGGAGACATTATCAACATCTATATCAACACAATCAGCGATGGCGGCAATACCGGCATTACCAGGACAGCAATAGACCTTATCCACTTTTTTACTTTTTTTCAAAGCCCATATAATAGCATGTTCCCGTCCCCCTCCACCTATTACCAGTATCTTCATATCTCCCCCAATTTATCAGACTAATACCAAGCTGCGTTCAATCGTTTAACTTCGTTGGCTTTGTCAAAAGCTCCGGGGCGTACTCTCTCTCCTAAAGGGGAATCCCCTGTAAGGGGAGGCGTCGCTTGCTCCCAGCCGCCTGTGTTTACTTCCGACTGCAACTTGGTATAATTGATAGTATAATAGATTGGACTGCTTTTTGTCATTTAAAAATGTATAGTGGATCTATACTGACCCCTGTAACTAACAACTTAAACACCCTCTTAGAGGGTTATACCTTAATTCCACTTAAATGTGGTCTTGACAATGGGATCCACTATAGTGGCATCTAAAAACCCTCTCTTATGAATTATAAAGATTTACAAAAAATACTGCAACATCTCGAATTGCCTGAAATAAAAATATTTTGGTAGTACACAATAATTTTTCCCTTGACTTTTTTCTAAATATTTTCTATACTTAGCTCCAAAACGTAGGGAGGCAGCAGGCGGAAGTCTTTTATATGCTTTTAACTAAAAAAGAGCAATTAATCAGTCAACATCTATCTATCTATCTATCTATCGCAAAAGCAGTAGAATAACATCCCCTCTAATAACGCCACAATCCTCCTACAAAATACTTTTGTCTCATTTCTTCTTTAGTGTCATCATGTATTGCATCATAAATATTTCGTCTTTTTTTACTTTCCGTTGTAAAACAATCAAAGAGCCTTCTAAGCTGTCATTCCTTTTTCTTTTTTTGTCATTCCGAGCGAAAGCCGGAATCCATGTTCCTTGTAAAAAACATAAAAGACTGGATTCCCGCTCGGAGTCGGGAATGACAGAGGAGGAAAAAACGTCTCAAAAAATCTCAATATTGAAATAAAGGCGCTATTTATAAATTATGTAACTTAATTATGGGAGGAATATATTATGACGACTCGACATTTTTAAAATGGTTTGTGTGTGAATGAATTTGAATGGTAGCATGACTACCAATGATTTTTTGGAGGTGGAATATGGAGGTTGTTTTTAAATCACGGAGGTTTTCCAAAGGCTTATTAGTATTTCTTGTAACAATGTCTTTTTTTGCTACGTCCATGTGGATTGGTGATTTAGCATCGGCAGATACTTACACATGGACTGCACGAACAAGCGCTGGTAGCAGATCATGGCAAGCAATAGCTTCATCATCAGATGGTTCAAAACTTGCCGCTATTGATTATGGTTCCGGTGCTGGTTCTGGTGGTTATATTTATACATCTACAGATTCAGGTGCTACTTGGACTGCAAGAACTAATGCTGGTAGTAGAAATTGGTTACATATCGCAGCATCATCAGACGGTTCAAAACTTGCCGCTATTGATTATGGTTCCGGTGCTGGTTCTGGTGGTTATATTTATACATCTACAGATTCTGGTGCTACTTGGATGACTTTGACAGGTGCAGGTGCAAGATACTGGTGGGCTCTTACATCATCATCAGATGGTTCTAAGCTTGCAGCAGCTGTCTTAGGAGGATACATTTATACATCAACAGATTCAGGTACTACATGGACTATACAAACAAATTCAGGTACAAAATATTGGAATCATTTGTCATCGTCAGCAGATGGGTCAAAACTGATTGCTGCTTGTTATCCAGGCTATATTTATACTTCTACAGATTCTGGTGTTACATGGACTGAAAGAAATAGTGTTGGAAGCAATTATTGGCAAGCATCTGCATCATCATCTGATGCAACAAAACTCGCTATTGTACATTCACAGGGACAATCAGGGGGATATGTATATACTTCATCTGATTCCGGTTCTACATGGAATATTGAGACTGGTGCTGGTAGTGCAGGATTAGCATATTGGATTGGTGTCGCTTTATCATCTGATGGTTCAAAAATAGCAGCGTTAGGACATGATGGAAGTGCTACACAATATTTTTATACCGGAGTATCATCATCAAGTGGCACCACATCAACAACCACAACAACCGCCTCAACAACAGGTGGTGGTACAACCACAACAACGACTTCTTTAACCACAACAGGCACCACTAAAAATATAAGTTATGTTATGCCGTACCTACAGACACATACAAATCAGGTACTTTATTGCATGGCAAGTAACATGACAACCTCATCTGCTACAGGTTATGTAATGGTTTTGGCAAATGGTGCCACATTAAAGCCTACGCAATCATACGAAAGCACAACTTTCTCACTCTCTGCCAAGAGTACTCAGATGATTACATTTTTGGGGCAAACCGTAACAACCGGTTCAACGTCAATAAGTTTGCTTAACAATACAGGCGGGGCATCAAGCGCCTCTGTAATGTATGGAACTAAATTAACATTTGCCTCTAATGATTCATCGGCTAGTTGCAGCACTATAGGAATGGCATGTTTTCAGGGAACCACAAGCCCTAAGAGGAATCTGTTAGGAATTCTCTGTTACGATGGCAGCAGTTATTATGCTCATTAAGATTATAGTGGTTTGCAAAATTCCGTTGGCAACTTTAAAGGCTGAGATTGCCACACCCCCTGCGGGGGTTCGCAATGACGGCACGGGGTTGTTGCTCCAACGTTTTTTTATTTGTCATTACGAGGAGCGTTAGCGACGTGGTAATCTCATCTTTTAAAAAATTAATACGAACATACTATTGATAATTGTTATAACAAGGAGACAATACAAATGAAAAAGATAATAGCATATACATTAATAGCATTACTGATAACTTTAAATTTAACAATGGCAGATAAAGCCGGTTCAGCAACATATTATATGCCGTATATTCATACAAATACGAATAATGTGGTTTATTGTGTTGTATCTAATGTATCGACAAGTTCGGTAACAGGGTCATTTACAACAATGACGGTAGAAAGTGGTTCAGCAAATCAAACAACAGACACCAGCTTTACCGTAGATGCTAAGACAACTCAACTGATGACATTTTCAGGCAACACCATGACTACAGGTAGTACAACAATCACATTATCCGATTTAACGTCAGGCAGTTCGAAAGGATATAGCGGTAAATTAGCATTTACAGGAGCTAGCTCAGGCGGGGATAGTGAGTTTGGTGGGGCTATAACGTCTTCAACTGTAACGTGTAGCGATGTTCCCATGAGTTGTTTTTAAGGCACAACATCACCTAAACGTAATTTGGTTGGTCATACCTGCGAGGATGGTACTAATAAGTTTGCTTACTGACTGACTGTTAAAAATTCTGTGCGAGGGGATGGTGTTATGGCACCGTCCCCCGGTACTTATACGTTTTTTACCAGAAACACCTTCAACTCATCAACTGAACCGGCTTTCTTTATAAGATTCTTGAATGCTTCTAATTTATCTATAGTGTTTATTGCCTTAACCATATTCATCAACTCAAGTCCGGAATAACCAAATTTGAGTTCAAGCATCCCTTCAATACCCTCAAGTAACCCTTCCCGCTTACCTCTCAGTTCACCTTCAAGTAATCCATCCCGCTTACCTCTCAGTTCACCCTCAAACAATCCTTTCTCCACACCATCCAAATAAAGTTCATCTTTTGTTATGTCTATAGTTACCGGCATCTTCTTAACCTCCCTTTTTACGGATTTCGTCAAACCCCTTAATCTTGATAGGGTTAATAATTTTAGAATGTAGTCTTCTCTTTCATCAGGTGGTAATTCGTATAATTTTGCAAGAATTCCTTTTATGGTTCCATCAGCATCTTCTGTTTTACAAAGGATTGCCAAAATATTATCACCTGGATCATCACTCTCAAGCAAATCCCTGCAATCTATAGTTCTGATATCTATTATCCGATAAGTGAAATGTAACCCTGGCATTTTAATTTCATTTCGCATATTTACTTTTTCATCACCGACATATAAAACTAATTGGCGAATAGATTTTCTAAACTCACAGTATATCAGATATAAATACTCCAACTCTCTACAATCCATATCACGTGCATTTTGCGCTTGCATCTCCATATGAAACAAAGTCTCATCTGGAAGTTCCACCAGCAAGTCGGGTTGCCTGTATGTAACACTAGGAAATTGCACGTCCAAAAACTTTGCCGTATCAAACCCCGTTAATATCTTCATGAATTTTCGTGGCAACTCTTTCAAAATACTTTTTAATGTAATATCATAATATTGTGGCACGTGAAACCCTTTCTTAGGTTTACTTATTATAACATGCATGGTCATATAATTTATCAAAGCAGGTTTTAAAAACAAATATTACATCAATAAACGTGTTTATAATACCGCAGATATCATACCAGCAAGTTTCAGCAAATCGCATAATTATTCAGATAAGAAATTATCCATAACACCCTTGGCTAAAGCATTTTATGCATCATATAATGGTCCTCGACATGGTCCACAAATCGGATAGAACCTCAAGTGTTAATACTTACACTCCAGCATATTATCTAACATTATCAATAAGTTATAAAAACAGTGTTTCAAATCCCTGTACCGCCATTTACTTTCACAGGCTGCTAAATTGATAGTTTCGTCTCTCGCTCATACATTTTAACCCATAATACCGGCTTTGTGTGACCAACAACTGCCGTTTTTAGGTTTAATAATACCAGCAAAAAAGAGTTCACAAAAAGAGCTGGTGACGGTATTTCAGAGAGTTTTTAGAAGAATTATTGATTAATACCAAGCACTTATTAAGTAGTCCCAACGGGAATCGAACCCGTGTCTTAGCCTTGAGAGGGCTATGTCCTGGACCTCTAGACGATGGGACCACAATTTCACTTATACTGGGGAGAGAGGACTCGAACCCCTACAGGCAAATCCAGAGTCTGCTGTCCTGCCATTAGACGACTCCCCAACATAATAACCACCACTATACTATCTGATCTTAGCTCCTTTAGTCAAATACACTATTAAAAAACTTTTACTCTTTCATCTTAGCCGGCAGCCACTCCTAATAAACAGGGTATTTGTTGCAAAGTGCCTGCACTTTCCTGCGCTGAGCATCCATATTGCCCTCATCACTGTAGTGTTTTAGTGCACTGTCTATAATATCTGCCACCTCTTCCATGTCATCTTCCATAAATCCGCGTGTGGTCAAAGCCGGAGTGCCTAACCGGATGCCGCTTGTCACCGTTGCAGGTTTATCATCGTATGGTATGGAATTCTTATTTAACGTGATTCCGGCCAAATCAAGTAACTGCTCAGCCTGCGCCCCTGTTATTTTTTTATTTCTTAAATCAACAAGCATAAGATGGGTATCCGTGCCGTCTGAAATTATTTTATAATCCCTCTTAATCAACTCAGCGGCCAGCCGTGAGGCATTTTTTACGACATTTCTCTGGTAAATATTAAACTCCTCTGTCAGCGCTTCTTTAAACGCTACAGCCTTTGCCGCTATTACATGCATAAGCGGGCCGCCCTGTATGCCGGGAAAAATGATTTTATCAAGTGCCTTTCCATAGTCTGCCTTACACATTACCATGCCACCCCGGGGGCCTCTTAACGTCTTATGTGTTGAGGATGTGACAAAATCAGCATACTTTACCGGTGAAGGATGCACTCCGGCTGCTATCAGTCCGGCTATGTGGGCAATATCGGCCATCAGATACGCACCAACCTCCTTCGCTATGGAGGCAAACTCTGAAAAATCAATGACTCTTGAATATGCACTGGCACCTGCCACTATCATCCTGGGCTTACACTGATGCGCCAAAGCCCTTACTTCCTCATAATCTATATAACCGGTATCTTTGTGTACCCCATAAAAGCAGGTTTTATATAACATTCCGGAAAAGCTCACCGCCGCCCCATGTGTCAAATGCCCGCCATGTCTTAAATCCATGCCCAGAATCGTATCTCCGGGCTTTAAGACGCTAAAAAAAACCGCCATGTTGGCTGAGGATCCGGAGTGTGCCTGTACGTTTACATGTTCGGCGCCAAAGAGCTTCTTTGCACGCTCTATTGCAAGGGATTCAACAATGTCAACATATTGGCAACCGCCGTAGTAACGCTTGTATGGATATCCCTCAGCATATTTATTTGTCAGTACCGACCCCTGAGCCTCCATTACACTATAGCTTGCATAGTTTTCAGATGCTATCATCAGAAGATTGTCATTTTCGCGCCTGAGCTCTCCCATGATGGCTTCATATACATCCAGGTCCGTATGCTTTAATGTCTTACCGTCTAACCTATCCATGTTTAGTACTATCCTCTATATGTTTTAATTTTTGAAGCCTTTGTTGATGCCGTCCGCCTTCATAAGGAGTATCAAGCCACAGATGTAGCATTTCCACAGCTAATTCTTTAGAAATTACTCTGCTTCCTAAAACCATTATGTTTGAATCATTATGTTGTCTGCTCATAATGGCTGTGTTGTGGTCATGGCAAAGAGCCGCCCTCACACCTTTAAATTTATTAGCCACTATGGACATGCCTATTCCGGTTCCACAGATCAGGACACCTCGTTGCACATCTCCACCTGAGACCTTCTGAGCCACCATCTTCCCATAGTCGGGGTAATCCACAGAATCGCAATTATGAGTACCGACGTCTAAAACGTCTATTCCCAACTGCTCCAGTTCCTTTACTATCACCTCTTTTAATTCAAGGCCGGCATGGTCGCAGCCTATTGCTATTTTCATGAACTCTTCCACCTTGACATTATACCCGATTATCATATACAACTATAATTTTTTCTGTCAAGGATTCTATTTATTTTACATATGCTTTTTTGTAGAAGGTGGCGTTTTAAGCGCAGATGCGCCGGATAGCTCTAACAACAAACAAGATATTTTAAAGATGTGAAGAAACTATATACTGCAATTGCCGGCACGTTCCAAAGAAATACTACACAAGGAGGTGGTTTTGCTCAAAGGAGAATTATTGGGCAATATTGGTGATATGTTCAATCGAGTAAAGATGTATAAGTCCTAAATTCCCTGCTGGTTTAAACTAAAAACCTGAACCGATCCGCCTGCTCTGCTGAGCTGTCACAGTATCTGTCCAGGTTTTTAGAAGTGTACATTAAGAAAAAAAACTATTGGATGTCAATCCTGGCAACATTTGCAAATTCCTTTGTCGCCTCCATCATAGCTTTCAGGTAATTCTGTGCCTCTGTGTTCATTTTTATGCCCTTGTCCTTCATGCCGGCCATATAGTTGTCCCATTCCGACTTGTCCATCATAGCCTTAGGGTTTTTGATCAGCTTTAATGTGGCGTCAGTCGCCTCCGACATTACACTTGCCATACTCTCGGTACCCATCATTGTGGTGTAATAGTTTTTCATGGCCTCAAGCACCGCACCTGCACATGTCTTTGTATCGTCACACATGTCAATGCCCATCTTTTTGGATTCAGATATAAAATCCAGCCATGCATTATGGTCCCACTGCCCCTTGTTCATCTCTACAAACTTACCGGCCATACCCATAAAATCTTTCATAGTCTTAGTAACCATTAAATCCTCCTTTAATTTGATTTATAATTGTTAACAGAGAGCCGCACCTGCTTGAATGCAGTTATAATAACACAAATAATTAATTATTTCAATAAATTTTTTTCATAGATTGCTTTGAAATAAAAATTAATTTATTTGTAACATGGTGTTAATGCAATTGTAACATGAGATAATCTATAATACATATGTGAAAAATATTTTTATGCTGATATTGCTGTGAATTTGATTGATTTACTGCAACTTATAGAATATAGTATGTTTTATTGTTAAGGAGCAAATGGAACAGGTAACGGACATTGAGGTTAAAGGGTTAAGTTTTTATTACTCAACCGGAGTTAAGGCGCTCAAGGATGTAACTTTTCCGATATACAAGAACTCTGTGACGGCTTTGATAGGCCCCTCAGGATGTGGTAAGACCACACTGTTGAGGTGTTTTAACCGTATGCACGATCTGTACCATGGGTGCAGATACGAGGGAGAAATAGCATTTAACGGGATGGACATTCTGGCTAAAGACATAGACCTTATAGACCTGCGGTGTCAGATTGGTATGGTGTTTCAGAAACCGACTCCGTTTCCGATGTCAATATTTGAAAATATTGCTTACGGACTTAAATTGCGCGGCATTAAAAAAAGAAGCGAGATGACCGAACACGTCGAGAACGCCCTGAAGCAGGCAGCCCTGTGGGATGAGGTGAAAAACAAGTTAAATGAAAGCGCTTATGCTCTCTCAGGCGGGCAGCAGCAGCGCCTTGTTATCGCACGTTCACTGGCGGTTAAACCCAAAGTGCTGCTTTTTGATGAGCCCACATCAGCCCTTGACCCTATATCCACTTCTAAAATAGAAGACCTTGCTATTTTATTAAAAAGAGAGGTGACAATAATTATTGTAACGCATAATATGCAGCAGGCCGCAAGAATTTCCGACTACACCGGCTTTATGATGCTTGGCGACCTTATTGAGTACGATAAGACTGACACTATGTTTACAAACCCGTCAAATAAGTTGACGGAGGATTACATAACGGGAAGGTTCGGATAGAATATGCCGATAAGGGATGATGAACTAAAGTCTCTGAAAGAGACCATTTTAAAGATGGCCTCATTGGTTGAAAGTGCTATAAGGGACTCTGTGCGTTCTCTGATAGAAAGCAATGCAGATTTGGCCCAGAGCGTAATAAGAAACGACCACATAGTAAACGCTCTGGATGTTAATATTGATGAGGAATGTATCCGGCTGATAGCACGCCGCCAACCCATGGGTAAAGACCTCAGATTTTTAACTACAGGGATGAAAATAACCACAGACCTTGAAAGAATAGCCGACCATGCTGTAAATATAGCCGAAAAGTCTATTGCTCTGATGGAAACTCAACAGATTATGAGTTACTCGGAAATATCACGGCTAAGGGAAATCACCCAGATGATGGTTAAAGACGCAATTGATGCTTTCGTAAACGGCGACAGAGCGCTTGCATTGGCCGTAATCAACAGGGATGACGAGGTGGATGATCTCAATGACACTATTATTGACGGGTTACTCTCCGTTATGACCCTTAACCCTGACAGCATCATACAGGCATCCCAACTCATATATATTTCAAGAAATCTGGAGCGAATAGCCGATCATTCGACAAACATCGCAGAGGTTGTGATTTATATGGTGGAGGGCAAAATAGTCCGGCACATGGCAGATATCTCTCATTTAAAAACCTAAAAAAAGCTGAGGTTCTACTTATTAATACCGAGTTGCAGTCAGAAGCATAACGAGGCGGCAAGGAGAAAACGACGCCTCCCCTTACAGGGGATTCCCCTTCAGGGGAGACGTCAAGGAGCTTTCGACGATGCCAACAAAGTTAGGCGATAGAATGCAACTCGGTATAAGTTTTTGGAGGATTCGGGATGTATCTAAGGGAAGCTGAGCTTGCTGAGCTTAAAGGTAAAATCCAGGAAATGGGCAAACTCGTTGAGGACGCCGTAAGAAATTCTGTTATTTCTTTGGTTGCCAGAGACCTGGAATTAGCCAAAAAAGTTACAGTGGGCGATGCTCTCATAAACACCTTTGATATTGAAATAGATGAACACTGTATAAAGCTCATCGCTTTAAGACAACCGGTGGCAAGAGATCTACGTCTTATCACAACAGCAATGAAAATAACCACTGACTTAGAGCGTATTGCCGACAATGCTGCAAACGTTGCCAATAGAACCATCGAGCTTGCCGATGAAAAATACATTGCCACACACTTAAATATCCCGATTCTCAGAGATATAACCTGCGGTATGGTAAGAGATGCGGTGGATTCCTTCATTAAAGAGGATAAATCCCTTGCCCTCAATGTAATGTCCAGGGACACAGAGGTGGATGATATAAATGAAAAGGTGCTGCGCGATCTCATTGATATGATGCTACACGATTGTGACTCGGCCATACCGGCCACAAAGTTGGGTTACATCTCCAGGTATCTGGAAAGAATCGGAGACCATGCAACAAATATTGCTGAGATGGTAATTTACATGGTAGAGGGGCAAATGATACGCCACAGGGCGGACAAAGACGCCTACATAAAAGACTTAAACCAATAACGTATGCCTGAGGTGGTTGTAATAGGGGGCGGCCTGGCAGGCTCTGAGGCGGCATGGCAGGCGGCACGTTTCGGCATAGCCGTTACCATTTACGAAATGAGACCCAACGTGCAGACTGAGGCGCACAGAACCGGGCTTCTGGGTGAGCTTGTCTGTTCAAACTCCCTGCGCTCCAACCTACCCGATACTGCACATGGTCTGCTTAAGCAGGAGCTTACCAGACTCGGCTCTTTAATTATGGAGGCTGCACGTCAGACCTCCGTACCTGCCGGTTCCGCACTTGCCGTTGACAGGACACGCTTTGCTGAGTTTATTACAAACGCCGTGGAGTCAAACCCAAACATCAGGGTTATCAGAGAGGAACTATCGAATTTGTCTGAGCTTAGCCCTGTTGCTTCCGACGGTACTCCTAAAGTATATATTTTAGCCACAGGGCCTCTAACCTCACCCACTATGTCAAAGAGCCTCACTGAAATGCTGGGACAGGAGGCGTTATTTTTTTATGATGCCATTGCCCCTGTGATAGACGCTGATACCATTGACTACTCACAGGTCTTTAGTGCCTCACGATATGGTAAAGGCGGGGATGATTACATTAACTGCCCGATGGATGCGCAGTGTTATAGTGCCTTTTATGATGCACTGGTTGCCGCTGACAGGGTGGCTGTCAGGGATTTTGAAGACAGCAGAGTGTTTGAGGGCTGTATGCCTATAGAGGCAATGGCCGCACGCGGCATAAATACACCACGCTTTGGCCCTATGAAACCGGTTGGCCTTATTGACCCTCAAACTCAGAAACAACCATGGGCAGTGGTTCAGTTGCGGACGGAAAATACGCAAAAGAGTGCGTACAACATGGTTGGATTTCAAACGAGACTTAAGTACCCTGAGCAGCAGAGGGTCTTTCGGATGATTCCTGGGCTGCAAAATGCCGAATTTCTCAGATTTGGCAGTGTTCACAGAAACACTTATATCAACTCCCCCACATATCTCAACAGTGGACTTGCCATAAAGGGACATGAACATATTCTTCTTGCCGGACAGATTACCGGAGTTGAGGGCTATGTCGAGTCAACTGCAATGGGACTTTTTGCCGGTATTACGGCGGCAAGAAAAGTTAAGTCGCTTCCCCACATCCTTCCTGCCGAGACCACATCAACAGGAGCGCTTATTAAATATGTGACAACAGAGCAAAAGCACGGGGCTTTTCAACCTTCCAATATAAATTTCAGTCTGTTTCCACAGCTTGAGGTTAAGACAAAAGACAAGAACATACGGCGAAAACTGATTGTGGAAAGGGCGCTTACGGATATAGATGGGTTCATTAAAGCAGCATATAGATGATTTTTTAAGGTATATGTCCACAGAGGTTAACGCCTCAGAGCACACCCTGCGGGCATACGGCAAGGACCTCGATGAATTCCTGAAAACAGCAGCGGAAAAAGATGCCGGAGATACCGATTTATATGATATAAGGGGCTTTGTAGCGTCACAAAGCCGGGCGGGGCTTGCTAAGTCAACTGTTGCAAGAAGGCTTGCCACTGTTAAGTCATTTTTTAAGTATCTCCGTGCTCAGGGGGTTGTAGCAAACAATCCCACCAGGCTTGTGCCGACCCCAAAGGCGCCCAGAGCGCTTCCTAAATTCTTAAGTGTTGATGATGTATTTAACCTGATAGAGAAAACCTCAGGGATGGGATTTATCATGGCCAGAAACAGGGCGATAGTTGAGCTTTTCTATTCAAGCGGCCTCAGAATCAGCGAACTTACCGGCACTAACATGGAGGATATAAACCTTAATCAGGGACTCATAAAGGTCATGGGAAAGGGGAAAAAACAGCGAATTGTTCCGGTTGGTGAACCTGCTGTTAAGGCTGTAAAGATTTATCTGATTGAGCGTTTGCTGATTAAAAAGACAAGGGCTAAAGGCGCCGCCTCTAAGAAAACGACTGAGGATGACTCAGGTGCTCTTTTTTTAAATTCAGGCGGAAGGCGTCTGACAGTGCGGCATATCAGAAGGATTGTGGTAAAATTTGCCCGCCTTATCGGGATACAGGGAAAGATGGGTCCGCACACTTTAAGACATACCTTTGCGACACACTTGCTTCACGGCGGCGCCGACCTCAGAGTTATACAAGAGCTGCTTGGACACTCCTCACTTTCCACCACTCAACGCTACACGCATCTGGATATCGAACACCTCATGGACACATACGACAAAAGCCACCCTTTGGCTAGGTAAAGGATATGAAAGATGTATGATACCAAGTTGCAGTCATTCGATTAACTTCGTTGGCTTCGTCTAAAACTCCTTGACGTCTCCCCTAAAGGGGAATCCCCTGTAAGGGGAGGTGTCGCTTTCTCCCAGCCGCCTCGTTACTCTTTTTACTGCTGCTTGGTATGAGTTGAAAAAGATAATAATATTGTTGTAAACTTTTTTTATTATAAAAAAGTAGCAGCTTTTTTGTTTTATAGTAAAACGCAAAAGTATATTTGTATTGGATTTTTTTGGAGAAGTGATTCCCGTAGAACTAACGGTGATAAAAAAACAATGTTAACTGAGCAGAATCTGCGCATATTGATAGTTATTCCGACTTATAATAATGCCGGGACCCTTTTAGATATAACACTAAGGGCACTGGAGAGCGGATATGATGTGCTTGTGTTTAACGATGGAAGCACAGATGGTGCAATGTTTGTTCTGCCGGCACACGACAGGCTTTTTATTGAGGGCTGGGAGAGCAATCAGGGTAAAGGCGCCGCTCTTTTAGCAGCGGCGAACAAGGCCCGCAATAATGGCTATACTCATATAATAACTATGGACGCTGATGGACAGCATGACCCTGCAGAGGCCCGCAAGTTTGTTGCAGCAATTGAGGATAATCCCCTTTCCATAGTGCTGGGTAACAGAGTATTTCCTGAAACGGGCGTACCCGGCTCCAGCAGATTTGGAAGACGGTTCTCTAATTTCTGGGTATGGGTCTGCACGGGATTGAGATTGAAAGATACACAAAGCGGTTACAGAGCCTACCCTGTAGCACTATTTGAGAGGCTGAGTGTCAGTGCCAGACACTATAATTTTGAAATCGAAATTCTGGTCAAAGGCATATGGGCAGGGTTGGATACACAGCAGACGGACGTATCAGTTAAGTACAGCGAGGAAACAATAAAGGCGTCTCATTTCAGGGCGGTTGCAGATAATGCGCTTATTTCCATTACTTACACAGCCCTGGTGATACGTAATTTCCTACCCATCCCACATAAGAAGTATTTTGAAACCGAGGAGAGGAAAAAAAGAAAGCTCTCGATAAAGACACCTGTCAAAAGCCTCAAACGTCTCCTTACTGAGGCAACATCATCTCAGGAGATAATAATATCCGCCATGACAGGGATATTTATCGGCACTTTGCCGCTGTTTTTTATGCATACTGTCACTATTGGTTTTGTTGCGACCAGACTGAGATTAAACAGATTGATAGCCATCAACATGCAGCATTTTTGCGCACCGCCGTTTGTACCGGTATTAGCTCTTGAGGCCGGCTATTTTATCTTACATGGAAAACTTCTATGGAAAATGTCCGACCTTGGCAACATCCATACAACAAGGGAACTGTGGGCTGTGGCAGGTGAGCTGTTTTTTGAGTATGTGGCCGGTGCAATTATACTTGCTCCCTTGTTGGCGCTGCTGTGCGGGTTAATTATCTATCTGCCTGTAAAGGCCCTCTGCAGGGACATAAAGACGTAATATGCCAAACTCAACTTATGGTAACAGGCCGGGTTTTCTTATCTTTCACTTGCTGCTTAAAATTGGAGGGCTCGGGGCTGCCTATGTTTTATTATTAATAATACTCCCCTATTACATATTATTACGGCCGTCGGTATTTAAAATTTCAGATCACTATTTAAGGCGGCGTTTTCCTCAAAGAGGTTTTATCGCACGTTATCTTACATGTTTTAAATATATCTATACATACGGAGCAGTGCTTATTGAACAGGTAGCCTTAGGTATAGTTGGAACTGAGGGCATAGGGGTGGAGTTTCCACAGAGGGAGCAATTTGCCGGGCTTGTTAAAAAGAACCGGGGGTTGATTCTTCTGACAACACATATCGGACCGTGGCAAAACATAATGGCCACTTATGATAAAATGCACTGCAATGTACACTTCCACTTCGATACGGAAAACTGGCAAGGGGGACACTTTTTTGATCTGAACAACAAAAAAAAGAATTTCAGTGTGATCTCTCCGCGTAATTTCATGGGTGGAATGATAGAAGCAACCAATGTGCTGTTAAAGGGACAATGCTTATGCGTAATGGGCGACCGGATATCAACAACCGACACTGTAGTAACACCTTTTTTAGGGGATGATGCCCATTTCCCGGCTTATCCATACCGGCTGGCAACAGCTACAAACTCAGACATAGTTGTGCTCCTAACTTCACGCATAGGCCCTATGAAGTATTATATAGAGTACAAGTGCCTGACTGATGAACTTAAGACCTCAGATATGCCCCGGGCTGATGCCGAAAAATACCTTGTCAGGAGTTATGCCGGCTTCATAGAAGATTTCTTAACAAAACACCCTTACATGTGGTACAATTTCAGTAATTTCTGGGGCAGCCCTCTTAAAGATGGGGACTCTTTAAGAGAATAATTAAACTAGTATTTAACAAAATGGAGGGTTTATTTGACGACAGAGGATAAGTTAAAAGAGATAATAGTCAGGGACCTTAAGCTTACCCACATCAAGGCGGAGGACATTAAAGATGATGACTTCCTTTTTGGTGAGGAGGGATTAGGGCTGGATTCACTGGATGCCGTGGAGCTGGTAGTAATATTACAGCGTCATTTTAACTGTGAAATTAAAGATATGCAGAAGGTTCGGGAGATATTTACGTCCATTAAAACCCTGAGTGACTACATCCGTAGTGTGCAAAACGCCACATAGTACTATACCAACGGATAAATATTATCTGGACACTCTTAACAACAGAGGTGTAACATGAAAAGAATACTTTCTTCTATAACAGCAGCAGTTATTCTACTTACTCTTACAATAGTGTGCACCCAATTAGCTGCCGCTGACGATGAGGATATGAGTACAGGGACATATTATACGTCGTACAATCTTTGGTTTGAGCGCTCTACAGCATGGAGTCTTAACTACAAAAAGGGCAGCATAATTGCAGCCGGTACAGAGGTTTATAATATTGATATAAAACCTGAATATATACAGTTCCAAACAAAAAGTGATAATGTAAGGCATTATATAAAATACTACCCTGTCCATCATGGGAACATGAGTCCTGAGGCGTTTGCAAAGAGGTTATTTACAAAGAAACCATTTGAAATTCTGGTTACAGGGTTAACGGAGGAAGAGATAAAAAGCATAAAAGGGGGTGTTGTCACCGCAGGGATGACAAAAAGAGCTGTTTTGATATCATATGGTTATCCGCCTGAGCATGTCACCCCTTCATTAGAAAAGAAAAAGTGGACATACTGGTATGCCACACGTAAAAAGAAAGTTCTTGCCTTTGACGACAATGGCCTTAGTGTAACAACAACGTCACCCAAAGAAGACGATGAAAGTCAATAACGGGCAATGGCTTCAACAATAAAGATAACAGGATTAGGGGCGGTATGTGCCTCCGGCGGTAATGTAGAACAATGCCTGCAAAATATGTACGCCGGCATTCGAAATCCCTCACCGCCCTCCTTGTTTGAAGCTGATTTAAAAGTGCAATATCCGGTCTTTGAGTATAAGGGCCGGTTGCCTGAGGAAAGTAATACTATGGTGACACGTTCTGTCAGACTTCTCTTAAAGGCACTCCATGAGGCATTAAATCAGGCGCAACTTACAGAGAGTGATCTCTCCTCAGGATACCGTGTAGGGGTTTGCATAGGAACAACGGTGGCCTGTACATTAAATAACGAGCAATTTTACCGTGCATGGAAAGACAACAAGACCCCCGGCTTTGAAGCTATAGAGAGATACCTCAGTAATAATCCCGCCTTATTTATCAGAAAACGGTATAACCTCAAAGGCCCTGCCGCCACTGTGGCTAACGCCTGCTCATCAGGCACAGACGCCATAGGTATATCAATGCACTGGCTGAGTCAGGACTTATGCGACATAGTGATAGCGGGCGGAACAGATGAACTCTGCCGCACAACATACTTAGGGTTTGCTTCCTTGCTGGTAACATCTGATGAGCCATGCCGCCCGTTTGATGCAAGACGGAAGGGGTTAAATTTAGGCGAGGGCGCCGGTGTGTTGGTCCTTGAGCGGGATAGCGCCGCTAATAACCGCAAGGCAAAAGCCCTTGCCTATGCCGCCGGATACGGCACGGCAGCGGACGCTTTTCACTGTTCCTCACCGCATCCTGACGGTACCGGTTTGAAAAAAGCTATAACCTTTGCTTTAAGCCAAAGCACACTCAATATCAGAGATATTTCCTTCATCAATTCCCATGGCACATCAACGGAGGCTAACGACTGTGCGGAGGGAGCTATTATTAGCCGGCTATTTAGCACAGAGATACCTGTGACGTCCACCAAATCATACACAGGACACACATTGGGAGCAGCAGGGGCTCTTGAGGCCGTGTTTTCCGTAAAGTCGCTGTGTGACGGAATGATACCCGCCACTTTGGGTTTTGAGCATTATGATGAAAAATGTATGCTCTCTCCCACTATAAAGACAACAGCAGTTAAAACCAGTGCAGCGCTTTCCACCTCACTGGCTTTTGGCGGTACAAACTCAGCTCTGCTGCTTACAGGGACAGAGCAGTGAAGGCAGGCATCTCAGGGCTTGGCATGATAACTCCGTTTGGGGTTGGGGTGGAGCATTTTTGGCAGGGGCTTAGAGGCCGGAGGAAACCGCAATATGTAATGGAGCTTATTGATCTGGCACAGGGCCAAAGAGAACTTGGCATGTTTAAGGCTGTGGCTGAGGGATTGAAAGATTACATCTCGCCTGCATTACTAAGGAGAATTGACCCACTTGCACAAAAGGCGCTCCTTTGCTCCATATTAGCCTTAAAAGATGCCGGCATAGTTGATGATACTAATAAAAATATCGGGATAGTAACAGGCACCGGTTATGGGTGTTTAAATGCTTCTTTTAATTTTCAGGATAGTCTTATTGATTATGGTGACAGTGCCCCATCGCCTACTGATTTTATAAATTCCGTGCATAATTCCATATGCGCTCAGATATCAATAGCTTTAAAGATAACCGGGCCTGTCACAACAATCAGCAGCTTTGAGCTAACCACAGCCCAGGTGATAGAAACCGCCGCCGCATGGCTTAAACAAGACTCTTGTGATTATGTGTTTGCTTGTATCGGAGATGAGAATCACATGCTCAGAAACTATGCCACGGCTTTGTTTAAGGAGGGCTGTGCACAGGATGATGTGGTGTATGAGCCGGGTGAGTTCTTTGTCTCCTTTGTACTTAGCAAAGATGACAATGCAAAGTACGGCTGCATAAAGGAAATCCAAAGTAGTGGTTTTGATTATGGCGTTGGGTGCACAGTTCAGTACACTTTAGAAATCTCGCAGGGCAATAGTGGCTCAGAGCCCTCCTTAAGTTCTGAGTTATCGGGCATAGAGAGGATTTGCGGTTACAGCCCCTGCGTTGACGCTCTGTACCTTTGTGCAGCCGCAGTTATTAAAAGCAAACAGGTGACACTCAGTGGTAAGGCAATCGGCCGGCAAGAGAGAATCATAATCAAAAGAGGGAAAGATAAGTGTTTTCAAAACTATATAATCACAGGTGGAAAATGTTTAAAACATTCTCATTAATATTCATTTGCGTGTCACTGCTATGCAATATAGCAGAGGCGGCGGAGTTTACGGAAAATAATCAAAAACTGCTGGAAGATCTAAAAAGCAATTTAGGCAAGGTGGAATCATTGGAGGCTGCCTTTACACAAACACGATATTTAAGCCTTTTTGAAGAGCGTCTGACGTCTAAGGGACGCCTGTATTTTCAAGCTCCAAATATGATGAGATGGGAGATAACTGAACCGTACAAAAGTATTTTAATATTTAGTCAGGGGGCCGCTTCCAAATATGAGGTGACAGAAGGTAAGACAAGAAAGATGAAACTTGCGGGTTCTGAGTTTTTTGCACAGGTGATGGAGCAGATGATGAAATTCATAAAAGGAGATTTTACATCCCTTAACAAAACGTATAATCTGGAAGTTAAAAAAGACAAAGAAATCAGGGTTATGCTTGCTCCGTACTCCTCCGGCAAGCCGTCAAAATTAAGCTCTTTTACGTTCCATATAAACCCTGCCAATTACCGTGTTACAAGGTTAATCATAACAGAGCAAAGCGAGGATAATAAAAACACAGGGGACAGAATAGAGATAGATTTTAAGACAGAGTCAGAAAATAAAAAACTGCCGGATGAGATTTTCTCCCAAACCAATCCCAAACTGTTTTGAAGCACTACAGAGATGAGGCGGATGTGATAGAAATAAACGGACACGGATTAACACTTCGTAATGTGTATGATATAGTCATTTCCAATGCTGAGTGTAAGCTTAGCGAGGGTGCTAAGCGGAAAATGGCTAAATCCAGAGAGCTGGTGGAGCGTTTTGAAAATAATGGAAGAGTGATATATGGTATAAATACAGGTTTTGGGCCTCTCTCCGGGACACGGATATCAAAGGAAGATTTAGAGCAGCACCAGATAAATCTATTTCATCATCTGTGTTGCGGCCAGGGGAGCCTTTTTTCACATTCAGAGACCCGCGCTATAATGGTAGCCAGGGCCAATGCACTGGCAAGAGGTTTTTCAGGGATACGCTCAGAGGTTGTTGACAACATCATTAAGGCTTTAGAGGTGAATCTCCTGCCGGAGATACCCTCGGAGGGTTCGGTGGGGGCAAGCGGGGATCTGATTCCGCTGGCTCATATGGCACGTGTGTTTGCCGGTTTTGGATGGGCTTCATATAAAGGGCAGCGTCTTAGCGCTCAGGAGGCACTCTCCAAAGCAGGCCTTAAGCCAATTAGGATGAAAAGTAAAGAGGGGTTGGCCCTTGTAAATGGAACGTCTGCTATGACAGGGCTGATGTGTCTTTCTGTTGTAGAGTCTCAGAAGCTCTTAAATACACTGGAGTTTCTCTCCGCCTGCCTTATTCAGGTGATGTTTGCAGAGCCTGAGGTACTGTGTGAGCAGTTACACAGGGCGCGCGGGCATCGCGGGCAGGCAACTGTGGCCGGGCGTATGACTGAGTATCTACTAAAGAATGATCGCTATGCCTGTGAGATAAGAGAACATAGGTGGGGCGCAAGAGAAAAACCTGTAAGAGCCGGCGTTGAAATACAGGATGCGTACTCCATCCGTTGTGTTCCGCAGATACTGGGTGCATGTCAGGATGTAATCTGGCATGTTGAACAGGTTGTTACACGGGAGCTCAATGCCTCAACTGATAATCCTCTGATTTTCCCTGAAACAGAGACTGTCCTGCATGGCGGTAACTTCTACGGGCAGCAGATATCCTTTGCATCGGACTACCTGAGGCTCAGTATAATTAAAATGCTTTTGCTTGCCGAGCGGCAGATTGACCGCCTCCTCAACTGGCGTTATTCACAGGGGCTCTCCCCTATGCTGACGGCTGCTGAGCCGGGACTTAACTCAGGCATGGCGGGCTGTCAGCTCCTGTGTACCTCACTGGCAGCCGAGGCCAGAATGATGGGCAGCCCTGCCTCGATACAATCCATCCCCACTAACGGCAATAATCAGGATATTGTAAGCATGGGGTTAACAGGCGCAAAATACACTCAGAGAGTGCTCCCAATGGCATGGAAAATTGCCGCTGTGGAAGCCATGGCTCTGGTACAGGCGGCAGACTGCAGAGGGGATAGCTCTGTTATGGGAGAGGGTTATAAAAAAATGTGGTCACTTATCAGAAGCGTTTTCCCTAAGCTTATAGAAGATAGACCTCTGCATCAGGAGATCGAACAGGTAACAGAACTCATAAAGTCCGATGAGTTTCAAGCAGAGCTTATCTCTGAACCTTTTCCAAATCCGTGGTCATTCTACTGATGTTTACTGTCCTGTTTTGCCCGCGATAGTATAAGGTTCAGAAGTATATACATAATTGACAATAAAGGGAGAAAAAAAGCTTAATATCAACACATCTTTTGAAAGTGTCTGTGTTGTTGTCTTTTGCGGAGCTGCTAAATTGAAAAAACAGATTGTTTACATTTTACTTGCCATGCTGGTGTTTATGGCTTCTTGTGTGGCAAAGGAAGTGACACTTCCTGAGTCATACGACTTATCTCCGGATCATTTCAGGCTGCTTACAAAATTACGTAATACAATGCCTGAGAGAGGCACCTTTACCGGACATGTTGTGCTCAATCTCAATGAGCTTGAATTTGATTTCGTAAGCTATACGGCTTTTGACGGAGATAATTTCAGGGCACTTGGCATGGCGGAGATAGGCAGCCGTTTTTTTGATTTCCTGTTCAATGACAATACAACAGAGGTACTTGCATGTCCGGGACAAATCCCGCATCAGGTGGTAAAAAACGGCCCTGTAAGGGATATTAGCCTTATCCTGCACACACTGCACACTGTGGGTACTGCGCAGGCATGTGGTATAAACTGCCTTATTACTAAATCCCTCAGAGGCTCCGTCATATATACTTTTGATGAAAACGGCAGCATTGCAGACTCTAAGGAAATTTCCGGCGGCGCACTTACACGGGGGGTTACATATCAAGGCTGGAAAAAATTTGAAGGCTGGGCAGGAAATATACCCGCAGAAATAACAGTCACCAATTATGAATATCATTATAAATTCAGCCTTATCATAACAGATATTAAAGAAGGGCTGAAAAACAGTAAAATTATACTCAGCAAGACTCCTGATTTATAAAAAGGCCGTAAGGTTGATTCTTACATACATTCTGAAAAAACTCTTCGCACACTCCAACATCGTGCTTATTGTCTGTCTGTGTATGTTTGCCCTTATGGGGTGGATATCCTCCGGGCTGCATTTAAGTGATGATATAATGAATATCTTACCACTGAACGATAAGTCCGTAAGGGACTATGCCGATGTGTTGCTTAATTTCAAAAACTCGAACCAGATTGTTTTTATGGTACAGACAAACATGCGGGATGATGTTTTAACTGATGCGGCGCAGAGTCTCTCGGATAAATTAAAAGACAGCAGATACATTGAGCAGGTGCGGTACAAGTGGGACATAGATGATATAAATACGGCGTTGGAAAAACTTAATACCTATAGCCACTGTTTCTTTTCAGAATTAAACAGCGCAACTCTCAGTAGTGCATTAACATTGGAGTCAATTGATAAAATGATGGCTAAGATAAAGGCGATGCTTATAGAGACGCCGGTTCCGTATATTACACAAATGGTTAAAAAAGACCCTCTGGGCATTAACCATCTGTTTTTGAAAAGGCTTCAAAGCCTCTATGGAGTTTCCGGCTCTCTTAAGATAAAAGACGGCATAGTGTTTTCATCTGATGAGCAAACCTTGCTCTTTACGGCATCAACCGGTGTTTCTATGACAGACTCCATAAAAGGCCTTGAACTTGTCAACGAAATCAACTCTGCTGTTAAAACTGTGACGGATAAATATAATAATATGGTGACGATAACATGGTTAAGCGGGCACAGATTTGCCGTTTATAATGCCGGTTCGGTTAAGCGGGACATTACTGTAATAACTGTTGTTTCCCTGGTTAGTATTACATTGTTGTGTTTTTTGGTATTTGCAAGAAAGTATTTTTTTCTCATAGCCCTACTTCCCGCCTTGTTTGGTAATTTATTTGCTGCCTCGGTATCTGCCTTTTTACCCGGGATATCGGCTATAGTGCTGGGAATGGGGGGGGCGCTTTCAGGCATTGTAGCTGATTACGGGATAATTATCTTATACAAGGCCGACCGGATGGACACCCCCGATGAGGCAATGCTTACGGGAATAGTTAAAGATGTTACCAGACCCTTTTTACTGTGTTTTGTAACAACTATGATTGCTTTTAGTGTTTTGCTGTTTTCAGATATCCCGGGGTATGTGCAGCTCGGCCGCTTTTCGATGCTTTGCCTGACGGCTTCTTTTGTTTTTGTGCTGACAGTTCTTCCCGTAATAATAGTAAAAATCAAAAGTGAGGGTAGTCATCCGCTTGTGCCGTTTACGCCTGTTGCTGAGATGTTTCGCCGCCTTGCAGGCAGGTATGCGGGACTTTTCCGGTTAATGTCCGTTGTCCTGACTCTCGTTGCACTTCCCGGCCTTCAAAGTCTCCGTCTCGACGGTGAAATTGCAAAACTAAACATGGCCTCCTCTGAGACACAACGGGATTTTAATCTGCTCAGACAGACCTTTCCCTCATTGATGAATGCCTCCTACATAGCGGTAAGGGAGCGTAATCAGAATGATTTATTTTCAAAAAACGAACAGACAGACCGTTGGCTGTCGGAGCACTCAGGGGAGCAGGGCATTGACGGTTATACTTCTGTAGCCTGGCTGCTGCCCTCAGACAATACTCTTATGGCAAACACTAAAAACTGGATTAACTTCTGGACACAGCAGCGTAAAGAAGAGCTTACAGAGAACCTGAAAACTGTATGTGCAAAGTACGGAATGCGTCCGGAGTTTTTTGTAGATTACGTAAAGAAGCTTCCAGGTGATAACCACAACTGTAATCTTGATGCTCTTTATGATCAGCCCTTTTTTAAACAATTGCTTGTTCAGTCATTATTTAAAAACGAGCGGGGAGAGGGAATACTTTTAACGAAGTTCTGGAGCAGCAACGCCAAAATACCTGAGTCGTTTGATACAATGTTAAAAAAAAATCTGCCCTTTGCCTTTACCGTTGACGGTAAGTCCTTTACAAATAAGATGGTAAATCTGATGTTTTCTGAATTTATCAAACTGGGCACTGCTTCAATGGTTTTGTTGCTGTTGATTGTGTTTATTTTCACAAGGAGCATAAAAGCAACGGGAGTCTTTATTTTGCCGCTTTTGCAGGCATTTATTTTTACCTTTGGAGTTATGGGGTTTGCCGGCTTGCCCTTTGATCTGATGGCAACCCTGGTGGTTATTTTCATGTTTGGCCTGGTTATAGACTATTCAGTAGTGCTGGGGTGGAGCAGCGAGCAGGACAGCAGTGATAAGTTTGACCGTACCTTCGGCTCAGTAGCACTTTCAGTGCTTACGACTGTTTTTGGGTTTGGCTCACTGATTTTGGCTAAACACCCTGCGTTACATAGTATCGGCGTCACTGCCGTACTGGGGTTAGGTTCAGGTTTTATGTTTGTGTTGTTAAACATCGGAGGTAAGCATAAAACTAAACCTTGACACAGTCCGATAAATTAAGGTTATAATCTTATTTAATAAAATGTTTTATTATTTAAGATAAAAATGAAAATAAAGACAAGTATAAGGATAACTGTTTCAGCCTTTATATTTCTATTTATTATAAGCTGTAATAATATGGCAACCGGACAGAAGAAAGCTCAGCCTCCTGTGCCTGTTTCCGTGCAAAAGGCGGTTGCTAAGTCCATGCCTGTTGAAATAACGGCATTTGGTACGGTAGAGGCTTTTAATTCTCTGTCGCTTATACCGCAAATCCCTGGGAAAATCCTGAAAATTCATTTTAAAGAAGGACAGTTTGTAAAGAAAGGCGACTTACTTATTACCATAGACCCGGCCCCGTACAAAGAGAAACTCAGTCAGGCTGAGGGCACGCTTGCCAAAGACAGAGCAAATCTGACGTATGCCAAAGAAGAGGCTCAACGATACACGTTTCTACTTGAAAAAGGTGCCGTCTCCCGCTCTGATTACGATAAAAGCACAAGCAGTTACAAGGCTCAGGAGGAGCTTGTAAGGTCAGATGAGGCTGTCGTAAAACAGGCAAGACTAAACCTTGCCTACTGCTCCGTCCACTCCCCCATTGATGGTAAAACAGGCGCTCTTATCCTCAAGGAAGGCGCCGTGGTTGAGGAAAATAAAACCAAAGTTGTCACAATAAACCAAATTCAACCAATTTTGGTCAAGTTTTCCGTGCCGGAAAGGTTTCTCAATGAAATCAAAGAGTTTAGTGACAAAAATACTCTTAAAGTGCTGGCATTTCCGCCTAAGTACGAAAAAACACCGCGTGAGGGAAAGCTCACTTTCATAAGCAACTCCGTTGACCAGAACTCCGGTATGATAGAGCTTAAGGCGGAGTATGAAAACAAGGACGGTTTTCTCTGGCCCGGGCAGTTTGTTAATGTTGTTATGCACCTGTCAGTTACACCCAATGCCGTCGTGGTTCCATCCGCTTCCGTCCAGTCAGGGCTTAAGGGTAATTACGCTTTTGTTGTTAAACCTGATATGACTGCCCAACTGAGGGCGGTAGTTGTTGACAGAGTGCAAAGAGACGAAACTGTTATCAAATCCGGTATCGTTGCCGGTGAAACTGTTGTGACCGACGGCCATATAAAGCTAAAAGACGGCTTAACAGTAAAATTCAATGACGTCTCCACGGCACAGCCGGCACCGGAGCAAAGCCCGCCACCTAAAAAAGGCCCATAGCCGTGAACCTTTCCGAAATATGGATAAGACGTCCAATTATGACCATCCTGTTTATGGCCGGTATTTTGTTTTTTGGCGTAATAAGTTATAAAAAACTTCCGATTAATAACCTTCCTAATGTTGACTTCCCTACTATAGAGGTAACAGCCATTTTACCAGGCGCTAACAGTGAAACTATGGCCTCCACTGTTGCTATGCCTTTAGAAAAACAGCTTTCTACCATTTCAGGTGTTGACTCTATGGTCTCAACAAGTGTTCAGGGTAAGACGACAATTAATATTCAATTTTCTCTGGAGAGAAACATTGACGCCGCCGCTCAGGATGTTAATGCCGCTATTTCATCTGCTATGGGTGTGCTGCCCAAAAATCTGCCTAATCCGCCTACATACATAAAGGTTAACCCCGGTGATATGCCGATTATTTTTATAGGATTGATCTCTGAAACACTTCCTGTTACAGCCATTAATGATTATGCTGAGAACATTCTTACTCCGTACCTTTCTACTATAAATGGTATTGCACAGGTGCGTATTGTCGGCACTCAGCGATATGCCGTCAGAGTGCAGGTTAATCCACATGCGCTTTCAAGTAAGGGGATAGGAATAAACGAGGTTTCCGATGCCCTGTCCTCAGGTAACGTCAACCTGCCGGGGGGGGAACTGCAGGGTACTACCACCGGCTTTATGCTTAAACCCTACGGGCAGATACTTGACACGGAGGGATATAACAATCTTATTGTCACTTACCAAAACGGCTATCCGGTTAGGATTAAAGACATAGGGCAGGCCGTTGACGGCGTTGAATATAAAAAACAGAGAGCTTGGTTTTTTGCTAACGGACAGGCAAAACGCGGGATATTTCTTCTTGTAAACAGACAGCCCGGGACAAACACCGTGGAGCTTGCCAATAAGATAAAATCCCTCATGCCGGTACTTAAGGCCTCCATGCCGGCCTCTATGGATATGGCCATTTTCTATGACCAGTCACTATTTATAAAAGAATCTATCGATGATGTTCAGTTTACTCTGCTTCTTACGATTTTTTTAGTCATTGTTGTCATATTTCTTTTTATAAGAGCCGTAAGACCGACTCTAATTCCGAGCCTGAGCGTTCCACTGTCCCTTATCGGGACATTTGCCGTGATGGATTTGATGGGCTACTCTCTAAATAATTTGTCCCTTATGTCCCTCACTCTTGCTGTTGGATTTGTGGTTGATGACGCCATCGTAGTGCTTGAAAACATTGTACGGCGAATGGAGATGGGTGAGGACCCTATGACCGCCTCCCTCAACGGCTCCAAAGAAATCGGTTTTACAATTCTCTCGATGACAATTTCCCTGGTTGTGGTGTTCATTCCCATTATGTTTATGGGAGGCATTATAGGCCGCCTTTTCAGGGAGTTTTCCGTGTGCATTACATCAGCCATACTTTTTTCCGGGCTTGTTTCCCTGACGCTTACCCCTGTTATGGGAAGCCGCTTTATGGGAGCTATTACTCACACACATGGCCGTCTTTACCAGTACTCGGAGGCGTTTTTTAAGCGCATGATTGACTTCTATTCCCACACGTTAAAGTGGGTTATCTATCACCGGAAATATACTCTTATATTTTTAGTCTTTATTGTCTTTGGTACCGTCTATCTGGCACAAGCTGTTCCCAAGGGGTTTATTCCGACTCAGGATCAAAACTTTTTCAGAGTCTTTTCCATAGCCTCAGACAGTATTTCTTTTGAGAATATGGTGAAGCATCAGGAGGCGCTAATTAAACTGATTTTAGAGGACCCTGATATTAAAGAAGCTAAAGGGGCATCTGCCGCCGGCTTTCCTGGAGATACCGGAGGTATTATATTTGTCGGACTTAAGGACAAGGAGGAGCGTAAAAGTTCAGTTGACGAAATCATCAATCGCCTGAGGCCCAAACTCAATCAGGTACCTGGCCTCATCGTCTCTTTAGTAAACCCGCCGCTTATAACTATCGGGGCAAGGATTACCAGTGCCCAATGGCAGTACACTTTGCAAACCACAGATATAGATGAATTATTTAAATACGGCAGCCAAACAGAGGAAAATCTCAGGAAGCTGCCTGCCCTGACTGACGTCAGGTCTGACCTCCAGATGAGAAAACCAGCCATAGAAGTAATTATTGACAGAGACAAGGCCTCAAAGCTGGGGCTTACGCTTAAACAGATTCAGGATGCTTTTTATAGCGCTTATAGTGACAGGCAGGTCTCAACAATGTACACCACTACAAACCAGTACTATGTTATATTGGAGCTTGCCCCTGAGTATCAACAATCTCCCGAGCTCCTTTCCCTGCTTTATATTAAGTCTTCTAACGGTAAACTGGTACCACTGTCAACAGTGGCCCAAATTCGACACACAGTCTCACCGCTTAGCATAAATCACATTGGGCAGGTGCCTGCGGCCACCGTGTCGTTTAATCTTAAACCGGGCTACTCCATAGGTTCGGCTATGGAAGATATAAACAAACTTGCCAAAGAGACCCTGCCTGCCACGATTACCACAGGTTTCCAGGGCTCTGCGCAGGCTTTTAAAAAATCATTTTCAAGTATGGGGTTTTTACTCATAGTTACGGTGGTAATTATATATCTTGTTTTGGGAATGCTTTATGAAAGTTTTTTTCATCCTCTTACAATACTGACAGCTCTGCCTCTTGCCGGTTTTGGTTCCCTGTTTGCCTTGTGGATGTTTAACAAGGAGCTTGACATGTACGCCTACGTCGGTATGATTATGCTTATAGGAATAGTTAAGAAAAACGGGATTATGATGGTTGACTTTGCCCTTGATGCAGAGAGAAATGAGGGGCTTACCGCTGAGGAATCAATATTTAAAGCCTGCCAAATACGCTTTAGGCCGATTATGATGACCACGATGGCGGCGCTCTTCGGCACCCTTCCTATCGCCCTGGGAATAGGCGCAGGTGGTGAGGCACGCCAGCCCCTTGGTATTTGTGTTGTAGGCGGCCTTTTTTTCTCTCAGTTTATGACTCTCTATATTACACCTGTGTTTTACATCTACGTTGATAAGTTCAACTCATGGATTTCTCATAGTAAGGGGACAGTAGTGAGGGGATGAAATTGCAGGGAATTATAGAGTTGGTCTCCAATTATAGCGATGTGCATAATTCCGTTCATTATTTTTAAAGGCTGAGATTGCCCTCCCCTAAAAGGGGGTTCCCATGGTCGCAAATGCTCCTCACAATGACAAATAAAAAAAATACTGTTATACCAAGTTGAATTCAATCGTCTAACTTTGTTGGCATCGTCACAAGCTCTTTAACGTACGAAAAAGTATGCCTGAGTCGTTTGCTCCCAGCTACCTGCGTTTACTTCCGCTGCAATTTGGTATTAGCTAAGAGTTTATGCTTATAATTGTGTGTATTAATATCATTAGAATAATGATTATTTTTTACAGATAATGCATATATAGAAGAAAAATATTTATTTTTACTTGATATTTTAAATTGGGATTATTTAAAGTATTCATGTACAGAATATATGATTTATTAAATATATGTATTGCAAACAAGCTACATTTTAGATATTATATAAATACAGTAAAATTACATTTAGTTAGTTTTTGCAAAAGTAATAATTTCATTGACACTTGGGAGTCAGCTAACAGTGGGAGGAAAATGTGAGGTACTATGCACATTCAGAAAATAGTGACAATGAGAAGCATGATTTGTCAAAGCATCTTAAATATACTGCAAAACTAGCTGAGTCTTTTGCGTGCAAAGAGGACTATAAGCAGGTTTTTAACGGAAGTTCAGCGTAAAAAATGGCGTGAAGTGGCTATAAGTGGCTAATAAATAAGAAAAAAACAATAATGG
>JAMOBJ010000023.1 GCA_039908095.1 Nitrospirae bacterium YQR-1 | reverse complement strand
AGCTGACGACAGCCATGCAGCACCTGTACGAGCTCCCGATATTACTACCGAGTCGTTTTCCTTTCGGAATTCTACCACTCGCATGTCAAACCCAGGTAAGGTTCTTCGCGTTGCGTCGAATTAAACCACATGCTCCACCGCTTGTGCGGGCCCCCGTCAATTCCTTTGAGTTTCAACCTTGCGGCCGTACTTCCCAGGCGGGGTACTTATTGGTTTCCCTTCGGCACAGAGCCCTAAAGAGCCCTACACCTAGTACCCACCGTTTAGGGCGTGGACTACCAGGGTATCTAATCCTGTTTGATCCCCACGCTTTCGCGCCTCAGCGTCAGTTAAGCGCCTGATGGCCGCCTTCGCCACCGGCCTTCCTCCAGATATCTACGCATTTCACCGCTACACCTGGAATTCCGCCATCCCCTCGCTCACTCAAGTTGACCAGTTTTCAGGGCAATTCCCGGGTTAAGCCCAGGGATTCCACCCCAAACTTGATCAACCGCCTACGCGCCCTTTAAGCCCAGTAATTCCGAGCAACGCTTGCCACCTCTGTCTTACCGCGGCTGCTGGCACAGAGTTAGCCGTGGCTTATTCGCAGGGTACCGTCATCATCTTCCCCTGCAAAAGTGGTTTACGACCCGAGGGCCTTCTTCCCACACGCGGCGTCGCTGCGTCAGGGTTTCCCCCATTGCGCAAAATTCCTCACTGCTGCCTCCCGTAGGAGTCTGGGCCGTGTCTCAGTCCCAGTGTGGCCGTTCATCCTCTCAGACCGGCTACCCGTCTTAAGCTTGGTAGGCCATTACCCCACCAACTACCTGATAGGACGCAGGCTCATCCTTTGGCGGATTACTCCTTTTACCGCAAGCATTACCTGCTCGTGGTCTTATCCAGTATTAGCCGCCGTTTCCAGCGGTTGTCCCAATCCAAAGGGCAGATCACCTACGCGTTACTCACCCGTGCGCCACTATGCACATGTATTGCTACATGTACACCGTTCGACTTGCATGTGTTAGGCACGCCGCCAGCGTTCGCTCTGAGCCAGGATCAAACTCTCAGTTTAAACCTAAATATCTTGCAATATCTAAATCAACCTAAGTTTTTCTTGGCTGTTTTTTTACTTACTCAATTTTTTTGACTGCATTTGTTCTCTCTCGAGAATTTTATGACAGGAGCACTACACATCTCTTAGGCTTGTCAAAGAACATCTAACTCAAACTACTATAACCCATATGATTTCTTTTGTCAAGTGTTTTTTTTAATAAATAAAAAATTTTTCTTAACACCGCTTTTTACCGCTTCAGACACTAATTCCAAGTAGCAGTCAAGAGAGTAACGAGGCGGCCGGGAGAAGGGGACACCTCCCTTTACAGGGGATTTCCCTTTGGGGGAGACGTCAAGGAGCTTTCGACGATACCAACAAAGTTAATCAAATGACTGCTGCTTGGTATAATTATTGGGATGTGTCTCAATTTAATTAATAAAATTTTAAATCCCACTTTTTACCCCTGTTTTTGCTAAAATAGATAAATGCTTATAGGTTATGGGATTTTAGCCGGTGAGACTGTTAAGGTGTCCTCACCAGGGATTGTTCAAATATCTGTATTTAAGGAATGGGATGGAAACATAAGCGCAGCGGTGAATACTTCAACATACTTAAAGTCGTTAGGGATACCTGCGGTTTTTCACCCTGTAGGATATTTTCTGTCGGAGACAAGGGAAGAGGTAAGAAGACAAAATATGGAAGTCTTGCTTTATTTGGCCGGACACGCCACTCAGCCCATTATCATTCATGATGAAACCACGCCCTGGGGAACACGACTGTATGGTCAGTATGAGGAGGCGTATGAGGAAGCCCTTAAGAAAATCACGCAATACTGTCCGGTGTCTATTGAAAATGCCTCTAACACAACAGATGTTACATGGTTTTGGAGCAGATTTGCCACCTCGATAACCCTTGACATAGGGCACATTCAGGCCGCAGGAATTGATGCTGAAACATTTGTTGCCGGCATGGACGGCGACCTCTGCAAGATGGTTGAATTTATTCACGTTCACCACGCCAACGGTCCCCACTACAACGGCGTCACCGACCACTGGGGCCTTACCCCAAACTGTAAAGAGCTCAAAGCACTGAGGAAATTCATCAAAAGGAACAGTACCGTTAAGATCATACTTGAAATCATAAACACTGATGATGTGAGAGAAAGTCTTACTCTCATAGAAGAGGCGGTAAGGGAGGTTCATAATGCTGTTAATACCCGCAATTGACTTAAAGGACGGATTCTGTGTACGGCTGTTGCAGGGTAAAAAAAATGAGGTTACACAGTACTCGGACAATCCGGTTAATACAGCCCGCAGGTGGGTTGAAGACGATGCGGAGTTAATCCATGTAGTTGACCTTGACGGGGCATTTACCGGAGATCAAAAAAACATAGAGAGCATAAAAAAAATACGTGCGGCGGTAGATATTCCTATTGAGGTTGGAGGCGGTATCAGAAGTATTGAACGTATCTCTATGCTTCTATCTATAGGTGTGGATAGAATAATTTTAGGCACAGTAGCTGTCATAAATCCCGCCCTTCTTGAGCAGGCATGTGAAAAGTTTCCAGGCAAAGTCCTCGTTGGAATAGACGCAAAAGATGGGAAAGTTGCGATAAAAGGCTGGGAAGAAGTCACAGAGGTTGACGCTCTGGCTCTTTCTTTAAACGCTGTTGCAGCCGGTGCAGCCGGAATAATTTATACAGACATAGTCAGGGATGGGATGCTTACCGGCCCTAACGTCTCCGCCACTAAAGCACTTGCTGAAAAAGTCAAAATACCGGTTATCGCCTCAGGAGGAATTTCAACTTTAAAAGATATTGAAAATTTGGCTAAAACCGGAATAATATATGGCGCAATAACCGGCAAGGCTATCTATAACGGTGCTATTAACTTAAAGGAGGCTATCGGGTTTCTGAAAACCCTTAAGTAAAGACAGCTATGCTTGCTAAACGAATAATACCATGTCTTGACGTCAGAGACGGGCGTGTTGTAAAGGGTGTTAATTTTGTAAATATCAGAGACGCAGGGGACCCTGTGGAGAATGCCGTTTTTTATGACGCCGAGGGTGCCGATGAGTTGACATTTCTGGATATAACGGCCTCTCATGAAAAACGAAAAATTATGCTTGATGTTGTAGAAAGGACAGCGGCTGAGGTCTTCATCCCTGTTACTGTTGGGGGGGGAATCAATACGCTTTCAGATATCAGCGACCTGCTTAACGCAGGGTGTGATAAGGTTTCAATTAATACTGCAGCGGTTAAAAACCCGGGATTTATTAAAGAGGCGTCGGAGCGCTTCGGAAGCCAGTGCATAGTTGTTGCAATAGACGCTAAACGCTGCGTGGAAACGGAGAGGGAAATCCCGGGTTGGATTGCTGAGCAGGAGAGCGTGTATCATCTTAATTTACATGCCGCCCCTTGTGCTGATGGAGAGCCCCGCTTTGAGGTTTATACCCATGGAGGGAGAAAAGCACGCGGGATAGACGCCCTCATGTGGGCTAAACACATGGAAGAGCTGGGGGCAGGGGAAATTCTGCTGACAAGCATGGACAAAGACGGCACCAAAAGCGGTTATGACATAGAATTGAACAGGGCAATTTCCGAGGCTGTGGGAATTCCGGTTATTGCCTCAGGAGGGGCGGGCACTCTGCAGCATTTATATGATGCACTGGCCTTTGGTAAGGCGGATGCCGTTCTGGCCGCTTCCATCTTTCATTACAGGGAGTATTCCATCAGAGAGGCCAAAGAGTTTCTCAACTCTAAAGGCATTACAATGAGGCTTTAGTATTTTGCCTGTCCAACCTAAAATTTCCAGAAACAGGCTCCTCTTACTTGCAATTATGACAGAAGCAGGCGCTCTGTTGTGTGCCGTTGCCATGGCCTGGTACTATGAGTTTGACCTCATCCCAACCCCTAAGAACATTTTAAAAGAGGCTGCTTACGGCATCCTCTTTGCAGTTTTTCCATTTGGCCTCTTTGTCTTCACTCTTTCAAAAGCCGCCGACAATATTGCTTTCCTTAAAAAATCAAGAATCTTTATGCTTAAAGAGATAAGAGGTCTGTTTTCAGAGGCAACGGTAGGAGATATTTTTTTTATTTCAATAATTGCCGGCATTTGTGAGGAAGCCTTTTTCCGTGGAGCTCTTCAGATAAAGACCGGATTGATAACATCGAGTCTGGTCTTTGGGCTTTTTCATTTTATTAACCCTGTGTATTTTGTCTTTGCAACACTCATGGGTTTATACCTGGGTGCTCTGTACTCCTTCACCGGAACCCTGCTTGCCCCCATGCTCTGTCACTTCGCTTACGACTTTGCCGCCCTCTGCTACCTGGCAAATTACACTGATACCAAGTTGCATTCATTCGATTAACTTTGTTGGCTTCGTCGAAAGCTCCTTGACGTCTCCCCTAAAGCTGGTGACGGTTTTTTAGTGGGGCTTGAGAAAATATATCCTTTAAAATCAAGGATATAAGTGGCGTCCCCAACGGGATTCGAACCCGTGTTACCGACGTGAAAGGCCGATGTCCTAGGCCGAGCTAGACGATGGGGACGTCGTTTTGTTCTATGAGTCGCCTGGGATTCGAACCCAGGACGCCCGCCTTAAAAGGGCGGTGCTCTACCAACTGAGCTAGCGACTCAAACTCAGCATTATAACCTATTGTTATATTATTGTCAATCAATAATTTTTTTGTAGTTTAAACTCTCTTTCAATGAATCTTCCAGTTTAATCAGAGGCTGCCAGCTTGTGTGTTGGAATAACTTCTCATACGAGCCTGTGATAACAGGATTATCCACGGGTCTTATGAGTGAGCTGTCTTTTATAACCCTCACCTCACAGTTGTAGAGTTTACAGTACAGTGTGATTATTTCCTTTATTGAGCGGCCGATGCCTGAACAGATATTATAAGCCTCACCGGTTTTGCCTTTTTTTAAGAGTAAGTAGTAAGCCCTTGAAACATCCCTGACATCTACAAAATCCCTTATTATTTCAATGTCTCCGGCAACAATTGTATTATCGGATGAATTTTTTGCTTTTAAAATCTTTTTGCCTAATGAGCTGACAACAAAGTCCTCCGGCTGTCCGGGCCCCACGTGGTTAAACGATCTCGTTAACACAATATCGAGTCCAAAGCCTTTTACATAGACCTGCGACAGGTGCTCCTGCGCTACCTTTGAAACCGCATATGGGCTTATGGGGTTAAGTTGTCTTGTCTCTTTTATCGGAATCTCCTGCTCTCCTACTATGCCGTATTGCTCGGATGAACCAATTGATAAAATCCGGCATTTAAAATCTGAATATCTCAGTGCCTCATAAATATTCAGCACCATTTCCATATTTTTTAAAAAACTCATATCCGGCTGTATCCAGCTGTTTCGTACAGAGCTCAGAGAGGCTAAGTGAATTATATAATCCGGCTGTATCTTATTAAATACCTCGCCTACCCTCTTTTTATCCAATAAGTCCAGCTTAACAAAAGAAAACTTTCCATGGTAATTTTTCTCAAAGGGCGGGTTTATATCAACTGCAATTATCTCGGCGCCCCCTTCCGCCGACATTATGTAAGAGGCAATATAATGCCCGACAAACCCGGAAAAACCTGTTATCAGATATTTTGACATTCTTTAGTGAAAACCCTCTTTTAATATTGTTACAGATATTGTTATCATTATAAGACGCTTTAGCAATTTGTCCATTTTAACATAATTTTTGGATATTGAAACCAACAATAAAACATGGAGGCTTAACCGTGAGACTGGCAATTGACGCAACGGTCTTAGAAGACAGGCATCCGACGGGAATAGGCAATGTCGCTTTAAATGTCGTAAACAAACTCTCTGAACTACATGATGACATTGTAATCTGGAGCGTGGAAGAGAGTCTTCTTAAAATTGACAAGTCAAAGCTCAGGTTTCCTTTTTCAGAAAAAGGCAGGCGTATACTAGGTAAAAACATATATCTTGCGCGTGCGCTGTGGACTCAACTGTCACTTCCGTCTCTTCTTAGGAAGGAACAGGCGGACATATTTTTCAGCCCGATAGCCGAGGGTATTATAAAGCCCCCGATACCACAGGTTGTAACCATTTATGACATCACACCCATACTATTTAAAGAACATGTACCGCTGTTAAGAAACCTTAGTTTCAGGTACAGACTTCCTCAGGTTTTTAAGTATGCTAAAAAGATTATAACAGATTCATATGCCGTGCGGGAGGACATCATCAACTACTATGGTTTGAGGCCGGAGACGGTGGAGGTAGTCTATGTGGCCTATGATACAGGGCATTTTAAGCGTACCACGGATGAGGCCACAGCAGGTGTGTTAAATAAATACGGCCTTGTCAGGGGTGAATATTTTATATATGTCGGAAGCATAGTTGCCACTAAAAACCTTGACACTCTGTTACGTGCTTTTTACAAATCAGGCCTTGATAAGACCCTTGTGCTGGCAGGGAAGATTGCAGAGGCCGGATACTACAAAAAGCTGCTCTTCATTAAAGAAACCTTGAAATTAACAAATGTTAAATTTGTAGATTACGTGCCCTATGAAGATTTACCTGCGCTGTATAGCGGGGCGGCGGCGCTTACCTTTGTTTCCCTGATAGAGGGATTCGGTATGCCTGTTGTGGAGGCGATGTCTTGCGGCCTGGCTGTGATTAGCTCCGACAGAGGGAGTTTGCCTGAGGTCTGTGGCGGTGCCGCCATTGTAACAGACGCCCTGAGTGAAGATGAAATCAGCAGAGCTATGATTGAGCTAGCCCAAAACACGGCAAAGAGGGAAGAACTTATAAAGAGAGGCTATGAGAGAATTAAGGAGTTTTCATGGCAAAAAACAGCGGGCAGAATTTTAGAAATCTGCAAGGAGGCAGCATTTTATTAATACATCGGTTGCATCCGGAAGTACACGCATACGGCAAGGAGCTTTCGACAATGCCAACAAAGTTAATCGAATGAATGCAACTTGGTATGAGGCAATTGAAGGCATCCTGGAAGAGAGGGGAGGTGTGCAGTGAAAAAGGTATTAGTAACAGGCGGGTGCGGATTTTTAGGGTCCCACGTTTGCGAATTCTACACAAAAAGGGGAGATGAGGCCATAAGTTTCGACAACCTGTCAAAGCACGAGCTTCTTAGAACTGGTTTTGCCGTTGAGGAGGCAAGAGGTTTTAATAAAGTTTTTCTGGAAAGTATCGGCGTGAAAAATATAATCGGAGACGTCAGAAACCAGGAGCTTCTCCTTGATGCCGCCTCCGGCTGTGATTATATCGTACACACAGCCGCCCAGCCGGCTATGACAATCAGTTGGGAGGACCCGGCACTTGACATAACAACAAATGTTATAGGTACCTTTAATGTCCTTGAGAGCGCCCGCCGCCACAAGATCCCTGTTGCCGGCTGTGCAACAATACATGTCTATGGTAATAAGATAAATGAAACCCTCATTGAGACCCCGACAAAATACGTAAGGTCTCCAGCGGGTATAGATGAAACCCATCCCACTCTTGAGGGAACCCTCACCCCCCTCCATGCTTCAAAAGCAGCAGGGGATATTTATACAAGGGCATACATTGACACCTACGGAGTTAAGGCGGCCAGCTTTCGGCTAACCGGCATATACGGCAGCCGGCAGTTTGGAGGTGAGGACCACGGCTGGGTAGCAAATTTTTCGATACGCACCGTGCTAAACCAGCCGATTACAGTTTTCGGGACAGGCAAACAGGTCCGGGACATAATCTACGCAACGGACGTCTGCCGCGCTTTTGAGGCATTTTATAACTCACAGGTGCCGGGAATTTACAATATCGGCGGCGGGCTTGAGACTGCTCTGTCCCTACGGCAATGTATAGACATACTGTCGGAGATAACAACGAAACGCCCGGAGGTGCGTTTTGATAAGGACCGCCACGGAGACCTCAGATACTTTGTCTGTAACATTGACAAGGCACGCAAACACCTTGAATGGAGCCCTGAGATTAAACCCAGGGAGGGAATTGAAATGCTGGTTGACTGGATAAATTCCACCGAATTATTTTTTAAACCGAATCACCCCGAGGGTAACTCGTAGTGAAAGCTCTTGTGCTGGCGGGGGGGCGCGGCAATCGCGTTAATGAGGTATCATCCACTATGAATAAGTGCATGATAAAGGTCAACGGCAGAGCCGTTATTGAGTACGCTCTGGATAATGCCGTAAAAACAGTTGTTGACGAATTGGTAATGGTGGTGGGGTACAGGGCCGAGGACATTATAAACACCTATGGGAACACATATGGCGGCAAGCGCTTAAAATACGTGATTCAATGGGAGCAAAAGGGGCTGGTTCATGCTCTGGAGTGCAGCAGGGAGGCGGTGTGCGGGGATGACTTTGCCCTGTTTCTCGGTGATGAGCTTCTGATAAACCCCAAACACAACGAAATGATTGAGCAATTCAACCGCACCGGTGTTTTTGCCCTCTGTGGTGTATTAAAAGTAAATGACAGAAATTTTATAAAAAAGACATATACGCTCATACAAGATGACACAGGCAGAATTTACAGGTTAGTTGAAAAACCCTCTAATCCCTTAAATGATCTAATGGGTACGGGTAATTGTGTATTTAGAAACGCAATATTTAACTATATCGGGGTAACTCCGGTACACCACCAAAGGAAAGAAAAAGAGCTGCCCGATTTAATCCAGTGCTCTATTGATGACGGAAAGGAGGTCAAGTCTTTTATGATTTGTGACAGGTATGCTAACATTAATTCCTTCGGGGATATGAACCAGGCGGAGAGTTTTTTCAATGAACTACCTTAGGTCATTGAAGCGGCTGGCGGCTGCTCTGAGGTATAAGGGCTTCAGGTATGCCTGGAATTACCTGCATTACCACTTTTTCTGGTTTTTAAGGCATCCGCTTATTATTAAATACCTGTACCTGTTTGAGCCCTATCCACAGTACATAGAGGTTGAGGTAACAACGCGGTGTAATCTCAGGTGTATCCAGTGTGAACATACGTACTGGAAGGAGCCGGCGGTGGATATGCCGTTTGAGAAGTTTAAACATATAATCGGGCAGTTTCCAAATCTTAAATGGATAGGATTAACGGGAATCGGCGAGAGCTTTATGCACAGGGATTTTATTAAAATGCTCCACTGGGTAAAGGAGCGGCATGTAATAGTTGAGCTCTTTGATACCTTTTACTTTATAGATGAGGATATAGCACGGGAGCTTTTAACAATCAATATTGAAAATTTCTATATATCTTTAGATGGTGCAACAGCTCAGACGTATGAAAAACTGCGTGTGGGCTCAGACTTTAAAAGGGTAACGGAGAACATAAGAACCTTCTTCAGACTCAAAAGAGAAATGAACTTGTACTTCCCTGAAATAATCTTTCACTTCATAATACATAAGCTAAACTATCACGAGGTGCCGCAGTATGTGGACTTTGTTGCCGAGATTTCAGAAAACTCCGGGGTTGCCATATTTTACTCTCAGATGCTTCACCGCTACAGAGAGACAGAGGACATGTTTATGAAGATACCGGATGAGGTAATAGAAGAGGCGGAGAGAGCAGGTAAGAGACACGGCATTAAAATAACATGGAACCTGGACGTGCAGCGGGAAAAGCCCCCCATGAGCAGGTGTCTGGAGTGGATAATGCCCTTTATCTTTGTAACCGGTGATGTAATTCCCTGTTGTGTAGGAAATGAGGCGAACCGGCGGGACTTTCAGAGAGAGACCTCCCTGGGTAATATATTTAATCAGAGCTTTAAAGACATCTGGAACGGCCGGAGGTATAAGGAACTGAGGAAAACGCTCAAAAGCGGCGGCTGCCCGGCGCCTTGTGTCAGCTGCAGCATCTATGAGAGGCGTGGGTAATTTAAACAAATGAGGGTACTTATAGTAAATCCACATATGTTCATCTACGGCGGGGCCGAGCTGGTTATCGTTAAGCTCTCAAATTACCTTAGTGCTAACGGGATTGAACACGCACTTCTGACAACTAACATTATCCCCGAGATTGAGAACGACCTGAAAAACACAGAGATCATAAAGGCTCCGTTTGAGGTCAGAAATAACTGGAGCGATTTGGCAAAAAACATTTGGTTTTTAAACAAAGGCATACGCAGAAATATAGCTGGCTTTGACGTCATAAACGCCCACAACGCACCTGCCGAGCTGGCTGCCGTTGCCCAAGGCAAGCCTGTAGTCTGGCTTTGTAATGAACCTCCTGAGGTGCTCTTAGGCGGAAGTACTCACAGAGAGGGATTATTAAAGAGGTTTACCAAGAATGTTTTTTACGGATTTGACAAACAAGTTGTAAAGAGATTTATTAAAAACGTGGTTGTTGCGGATGAGTTTAACGCTCAACGCTTCAAAAGGTTATACGGCATAGAGCCGGATATAATCCCCTACGGGATCAATTACGATTTTTTTTCCTTGCCTCCGGAAAACTTAACCCGCAGAGCAGATGGACGATTCACAGTGCTTCATGTCGGGATAATTAATCCGTTAAAAAACCAACTGGCAAGCCTTAAAGCAATAAATATTTTAAGGAGGGACATTCCTGAAATACTGTTGATTCTTGCAGGGCATCAAGAAGATCATTATTATGCCGAGGTAAAGGAATATATAAATGAGCATGAGCTGAAGCCATACGTTGAATTTACCGGACACATTAACAGGGACCGCCTGAGAGAGCTTTTTTACAGCTCAGGCGTACTCCTTCATCCGATAAAGTCCCAGGGAGGGTGGCTCACTCCGTTTGAAGCCCTCAGCGCCGCACTGCCCATAGTTGCTTCAAAGGACATGACAGCTGCATCAATCATAGAGTGTGAAAATATCGGAGTCGTTACCGATAACTTTGCTGAGGCAATTCTGGACGTCTATAAAAGTTATGATAAATATAAAGAGCAGGCCGGGCGTGGACGGCTTTACGTTAAAAACAATTTAACCTGGAATAACTTTTCGTCCTCCATGGTTAAATCCTTTGAAAAAGCCTGTAACAGGTAAGTCTATTTGACAAAGGTTTTTTTATATGGTATTTTAACCTATCATGTGTTTAGTATATGCAGAACATGTTTTTAGACATTATAAAAGTGTATCAGGTAGTCGTGCAGCGGCCTGAGACTTGTTTAGTTTTATGAAGAAGAGCCCCTTACGCATTGACTCTTATGAGAATTTTATGGAGAGTGACTCTATCAAAGAAATAGAAGCGCTCCGTCAAATTGACTTCTATAAGGCTCGCGATGCTCAAGAAAAACTTACAAATGATTTAAATGATTTAAACAAAACAACTGATAACAAGCTTTTTACCAGAGCGGTAGAGGGAAGAGCTAAAGATAAGGAAAGCCTTTTTAAAAAACTTTTTAAAAAAGTAAAAGAACAATCTAAGACAGAAGGATTAACGTATGAACTTTTAAAAAATTGTTATTTAGATATCAAAGATAAAGCAGGTGTAAGATTTGCGTGTCACTACAGTGACCAAATAGAACATACGATTGAGACATTTATTCGTCCACATTTGAATGGATTAGGATATGCTGCTGAACTTAGAAAAAATGGCTATGAAGATGAGAATTACTTAGCTGGAAAGCATGCAATAGATGGAAAGAATCTAAGTAGTGGAAGGACCGGTTATCGTGCTTACCATTTTTTTGTTGGAGTAGTACTAGATACTATGGTATATGATGATAGAAAAGAAATTTTTATTTGTGAGGTTCAAGGCAGGTCATCCCTTCAAGATGTCTGGGGGATAATATCCCATGAGTTAATCTATAAACAATTTGATGGTTGGGAAGTAGATGATGAAAAAACCAAGGAACGTATAGGTAATCTTATGAATAAGATTAGCGATTCTTTAGATGCTACAGATTCATTTCTTATTGAGGTAAGAAATCAGGTTGATGCAGCAAAAAAAAGGAATAAAAAAAGGAATAAAAAAGGGGGTAAAAGTGCGTAAATTATCAAAGGGTCAGTTATTTGGAGAGTACTCTTTTAGTCTTGAACCATCAGACAAAGTGCAGTTAAACAGTAAAGCATTGGAAAATGAGGCAAGCCGTTTGAGAATACAGAACCCGGATAGTATTTCCGGCCCTTTAGCTCAAAAAGCTTATTCTAAACCGTGGGAAGACGATATTATCTTTAGCCTAAAAAATAAAGAAACATTTCTGAAAGATAGAATTAAGAGATTTAAAACAGAGCTTGAGCTAAAAAAAGATGCTGTGAAGAATATTAAATCTATGGGTTGGAATAGCTAGCCACATGAATAGCTATTTTTTTATACTCAAGTAATATGGCTAAAAAACTCAACAGAGATATTTTCCGTATTGGCGACACTGCTGTAAGAATAATATTTCTCAAGACAGTTGTAGGCATGGAAGAAAGCGTATATATTTCTTATAAAAAATATCTTGATGATACTATGAAAGATTCGGGCATTTCAGAATTTTTTGGATTTAAGATATTTGGTGAATACGATTTATGCTTCATTATCTTTAGACGGGATTTCAAGCATGATATGGCATACTCGGGTACGATTGAAGGGATTGTTTACAGTACGGAAGTTCTTTGTTTCATGTGGGACAACTTGCACGGAAGCAAACGTAAAAGTGTAAAAAAAGGTAAGTACTTTAATAAACCACTGATATGTGTAAGTATTATTAAATTGGCCCCTTTTTTTCTAAAAAATAAGGATAATGATGATTTCAACAAAATTTTAAGTAGTTTTATGAATAATGAGAACATCATGGTTTTCGGAAATTTGGGTTGGGGTGAAATTGTTCTGGTTTATGCATCAGATACTTTCAATGAAATATACAGTAGTTTTATACAAAAAATAGACCCCAAAATTATAAAAATATCAGTAAAGTTATTTTCCCAGATAGGCATAAAGTTTGATATGATTTTGGATAACTCTATAGAGAATTGCCTGTCAAAAGATGAGATGGCTGCAAGCAATGCGTTTTATCCTTCTGTTTTTATCTCATGCAGACCGTCTGAGATAGTACCATTGTATAATAAGTTTCTTAGTTATATGAAAAATTTAACAGAGATAGTTGAGTCAACACCAATGATAACCTACGGTTCTTTTGATTTCACTGTGGAGATTACAAAGGGGAAATGGGGAGAATTTATAGGAAAACTTATAGAGTTTCGCAGAGAAAACAGGATTTCAATTTTCAAAACATCTGTACAGATTAAAGGAGCAAATTCTTTTTCATGTTCTGAACAATTAAGCAAAAGTTATTATTTACCAAAAACAATAAAAATAAGTTCAGCGGCGCTAAGCAAAATTAAAGATATAAGCACTGGTGCAAAGGGAACCATCTTAGCCACAGTATATACTTTTAATCAATATCTACAAAATGAATTACTTTATGATTCTATAGAAGATATGGTTGATTATGTGGACGAAATGAAGACAATAGCTTTCGACCAAACACTTAGAAGTAAGTTTCATTCAGGGAAACTCAACCAAACTCATTTAGAATATTTAGAGACAATGATTAACAATATAAAAGATGGATGTAATCAAAGACTTGGAGGGTATTTTCTTCAGGAGGGAACTGAAGACTTCTCACCATATAAAGGGGGCAAACAGGTTTTATTAAAAGCCCTTAAGGCTGTATGCAACGATATTTCAAATAATATCGGATTGGGCAATTGGACAGGGTTTATAAATATTGGTAAATACAATTATTACAGTCATTATTATAAATTAATAATTATGCCATATGATATTACTTTTTCAGTTGAAATGTATTTTGGCATTTTTCACGAAATATGCCATCTGTACCGTTTCAGCAATACAGATGAGATGGTGAGCTTTGAGGATGTAATTATTGATGATAAAGATAAATTATTTGGTGAATCACTATGCGATCTTTTTGCATTTCAATGCGGGTTCTTATGTGATTATGAATTGTATGAAAAATCTTTGTTATCATTTCTTTCAGAATTAATACACACTGATGGGAATTATGAAAAGGCAGGGGAGTATTCTTTAAGAATGCTTTTTGTATATATATATAAGGAGTTAAGCAATAAAGAAGTGCTTTTTGATGATGAAAAACTTAATGATAAAAACCTTGATCTGGAAAATAAATTCGATGAGAAGCTGGATTATATAGTGAAAACGTTACTAAATAATGACAATGAAAGTTACGTAGAAATATATAGAGAAATTATAACTAAGAAAGCAGAGTTCTTATCTTTTTCGAAAACAATTTCGGTCTATTTCGGATTTCTTTACAAGCATAAGACAAATTGGGAACAATTTTATTTATTACGAAAAGATAAATATGGAGATAAGAAAATACAATCTCAAACAAAACGACTACTTAATGGTGAAGTCCTTTATGATGTAGAACATCCGCAGCTGATTATCCTGTCCTTAATGAGAGAAAAAATAATAAACGGTAATAATATTTCTTTTAAAACAAATATGGCTGCAATTCAGTCCTTCATTGAATGTTATTACAAACAAGAAAATGCTAAGTAATATTTGTTTATATTTTTGGAAGTAACCTTTTTATCAAACATCAGTTGAATATAATATATAGTAACTCCTCAAAGTTTTGTGTTACAATAGGGCCGTTATGATGGTAAGAGTGGATGATGATACTTGTATCGGCTGCGGTAGATGTGAGGAGCTATGCCCTGCGGTTTTTCATGTTGATGAGGAAATCGGCAAGTCAGAGGTAATTGACCCCGAGGGGTGTGATTATGCCGGATGTTGTGAGTCTGCGGAGGAAAACTGTCCTGTCCACGCAATACACATTGAATGACCCTGCCGTTACGCAAGTCAGTGGTTTCTTGTATGAAAAGGAGGATATTTTGTCTGAAGACGTAAGAGTACGGTTTGCACCAAGCCCTACAGGTTATCTCCACATAGGGGGGGCAAGGACTGCTTTATTTAATTATCTCTTTGCACGTAAACACAACGGGACTTTCATTTTGCGAATTGAGGATACCGACAGGAGCCGTTCCACGGACGAATTTATAGAGGCAATAATTGACGGCATGAGGTGGCTTAACCTCAACTGGGATGAGGGGCCGATTCGACAAACCGACCGCTCAGACACTTACTATAAGTATGCAATGGAGATGCTTGAAAACGGAAACGCTTACTACTGTTACTGCGAACCGGATGAGCTTGAAATGCGAAGAAAAGAGGCTCTGGCTCATGGAAAACCTCCGAAGTACGACGGCAGATGCAGAGACATTAAAACCCCTCCGGGCGGTATAAAACCCACCATCCGGTTTAAAATGCCGCTTGATGGGCAAACCGTTGTTGATGACATGATAAAGGGCAGGGTTGATTTTGAAAATTCCGTCCTTGATGATTTTATAATAATGCGTTCAGACGGCTCTCCCACCTATAACTTTGTTGTCGTATGTGATGACATTGACATGGGGATAACTCACATCATAAGGGGGGATGACCATCTTAACAATACCCCTAAACAGATTCAGATTTACCGTGCTTTTGATAAAAAAGCGCCTGCATTTGCCCACTTGCCGATGATCTTAGGCTCCGATAAGACAAGATTAAGTAAACGCCACGGGGCAACATCAGTTTTAGCGTATAAAGATATGGGGTATCTGCCGGAGGCGCTGCTTAATTACCTTGTGCGTCTTGGCTGGTCTTATGGCGACCAAGAGGTCTTTACTATTGAGGATTTGAGGGAGAAATTTTCACTCGACTCGGTAGGGAAATCCTCAGCCGTGTTTAATCCCGAAAAACTCCTGTGGTTAAACAGTGAGTACATTAAACACTCCGGCCCCATGAGACTGGTACCACTTGTAAGACCGTTTCTTTTATCAGCAAACATTGTAGATGAAACATACGAGTTTGACGAGCAATGGATATCTAATGCTATAAAAACCCTTCAGGAGCGCTCAAGAACACTCCCTGAGCTGGCAAATTCCCTTAGATACTACATTGCCGACACAGTTGAAATTGATGAAAAAGCCGGCAAGAAGTTTATAAATCAGGAAACAAAACCGTTCCTTACCGCCGTGTTTGAAAAGCTGCAACTTCTGGAAAACTTTACCGCTAACGATATAGAGGCTGTTTTTCTGTCTCTGATGTCTGAGCTTAACGTGCAACTTGGAAAAATCGCCCAACCTGTAAGAGTCGCCCTGACAGGAAACACTGTAAGTCCAGGGATTTATGAAGTTATAGAAATTATCGGCAAAGAAAGAGCTTTAAAACGAATAAGTAAAGCCATTGAGTCAATAAACTGAAATGTTGTTGTATTTTTTTCTTGATTTACAGCCACCATATATTATATCCTTCTTTGAGAAATGCCTTTTAAGAATATCTTAGACAGATTCAGAGATAAGCACATTTTGGTCATAGGGGATATAATACTGGACCACTATGTGTGGGGGAAGGTGGAGAGGATATCTCCTGAGGCACCGGTGCCTGTGGTGGATGTACAAAGGGAGAGCTATCTGTTAGGCGGGGCCGGTAACGTGGCAAACAATGTGGTCTCCCTCGGGGCCTCTGTAACAGTATCCGGTGTGGCAGGGGATGACTACAACGAGGCTGTTCTGTCCTCTTTGTTTAAAGAAAAAGGAATCAGTACTGCCGGCATATACCGCGATCAAAGGCCGACTACCACAAAGACCCGTGTTATGGCACACAGCCAGCAGGTAGTCCGCTTTGACAAAGAAAGCAGAGCTTCCATCGGTAAGTCCGCCTTAAAACATATAACGGAGTATGTAGGAGATAATTTTAACAGCTTTGACGGCATTATTATCTCAGACTATAAAAAAGGCGTAATAACTCCGGGATTTATTAAATTTCTCGTAGATAAAACAGCTGGGAAAGATAAGTTTATATCGGCTGACCCAAAGGTTGGGCACTTTCCTTACTACCACGGAATATCCCTCATAACTCCTAATAAAAAGGAGGCACAGGAGGGCTCCGGTGTCATTATTGAGGATATGCAATCTCTGATTAAGGCAGGCAGAAAACTCCTTAAAACACTGAACTTAAAAAGTGTGCTGATAACCAGAGGCGATGAGGGAATGAGCCTTTTTCACGAAAATGAGATTCATCACATACCTACTGTGGCTAAAGCAGTGTATGATGTAACAGGCGCAGGAGATACGGTGATATCGGCATTTACACTTGCACACGTCTCAGGTGCAACACTGGTTGAAAGCGCAGTAATAGCAAATCATGCCGCAGGCATTGTGGTAGGGTTTGTAGGGACGGCGGCAACTACAGTTGATACCCTGTTATCTTCACTTAGTGACCTTACCTGACAACACTAAGCATGTCCCCTGGTTTTCAGAAATCTACCTAACAATATATCAACGTTTTTTATATGAGCTTTGAGCCAATTGTCAACCGCATGTTGAATGTCCAAAAGCAGCGTCCGTGAGGGGCCGTTCTTTATAAATGTTTCTTTAAATCCCCCCACTGCATCCATCAGTGCCTTGTGTTGTGCTATATGAGAGGTGTAATCGGGATAGTCATATTTTTTCATAAGTCCCTCTTCCATTGAAAAATGCTTTACTATGTAATCCTCAAGAAAGTGCAAAACCCTCGCTATTTCCTCCTTCCCCCTGCCCTCAGACATAACGGCAAGCAGGTCATTTTTCAACTTAAACAGTTCCTGATGCTGTTTGTCGATTGTCTGGTTTCCTACAGAAAACGTCTCATCAAACTGCATACCTAACCCTTCAGTTTTATGAGATTCATGACTGATGTGCAGAGTGTGTGCCGCTTCAGATATATCCACCTTTGCTATGACATCGGCACTTGTCTTAAACTTTGCCGAGGCTGCCCTTAAATCAGAGGAAATGCCGGTCATCACTGCCAGATCTTCAATTACCTCATCAGCCATATGGCCCATGTCAGACACTACAGCGGAGGTTTTTACCACATTGGTGGCAACCCTGTCGGAAAGCTCAACCTGTCTGTCAACCGAGCTCTGTATTTGCTGTACCTGATCCCTTGTATGTCTTACACTATCTACTATCGTTGTGAGGGATATGCCGACATCGTTAATATACTCGGTAGCTCTTGACACTCCTGCGGAGGCGTCCTCCATCGACTTAGCGGTACCTCTGGAGTCATCCTGAACAGTTTTAATTTTCTCGTATATTTCTGCGGTTTGCTTTATTGTCTTTTCCGCCAGTTTTCTTACCTCATCCGCCACAACTGCAAAGCCGCGTCCCTGCTCCCCCGCCCTTGCCGCCTCTATTGCAGCATTAAGAGCAAGGAGGTTTGTCTGGTCTGCTATATCGTTGATAACAGTTACAACATTGCCAATATCCGCTACACTTGCATTGAGGTTTTTAACCATTGCCGATAACTCCACTGTGGAGGAATGTACCTGATTTATTATTTTTATAGCTCCATCAGAGACATCCTTACCCTTATGTGCACTTTCCATAGCAAGTGCAGATGCCTCAGACACCTTTGAGGTGTTAGCGGCTATGTCGGTAATCGTAAGCGCTAAATCCTCCGCAGCACCGGCAGACTGCGATGCCTGCGATGCCAGGTTTTCATACCCTTGCCTCGTCTTTTCCGCTTTTGACCTCAGTATTTTTTCCGTATTTACCGAAAGCCTGTCTGCTATGTCCAGTATTGTATCTATAGTGCTGCTGAAAGAACGTATCATTTCGTTCATGCCCTGTGAAAGTATCCCGATTTCATCCTTACTTCTATAATCTATGCTCAACCGGAGGTCTCCCCTCACCAGTGTATCCACCTTTCCGGCAAGCATTGAAAGAGGCACGGAAACATGCTTGTTGCTAAATATCCAAATGATAATTAAGATAATCAAAGTAAAACATAAAATAACTATTTGTATATGCTTGAGTGCATCTACCTTATTCTTTGAGAACCTCTCAGCCTCTGACACAGCTTTGTTGGTTAGTTCAAAATACTCCTCACTCTGCCTTACAACGGCATCTCTGGCAGCAGGGTCGGTTCTAGCCTTTATAACATTATCTTTAAGCTCACCCCATGACTTACGCACTTCCGCCATAATAGCGATGTAATTGCCGTCGGTAGCCACCGGCAGCATCAGCTCACTGCTGCCGTTAACTAAACCTTCTATGATCTTATCTAATTTTTGTATTAAATCGTCCATCGGTTTCCCTGCTGCTTCCATCTTTACAAGCCTCTGAGTTGCCCCCCTTACAATACCGGAATAATTAACCACTTTAGCGTCAAACTCCATTTTGTCAAGCAACAGATAAACTGAAACAGCACTGGTCAAAGTCAGCAGAAAAATCAAAAATACCGTACCCCTTATTTTTGTCTTAATTTTCATATATATCCCCTGTATTTTTTTTCAAAGTTTTTTACTGTTTACCACAAACAACGCGGTAGATATAGTGTATGTATTAGCGTAACTGTTGTCAATGGGGTAGCCTGAATCTGATATAGAAAATCCGGCAGCCCGCTAAAAGGAGACTGTGCAGCAAACTGTGTCAAGCCTGAGAAAGGCAATGAATGCAACCAGGTATCAGGGTGGCTTATACCAAGTTGCATTCATTCGATTAACTTTGTTGGCTTCGTCGAAATCTCCTTGACGTACGAGCATAGTACGCCTATGTCGCTTTCTCCTTGCCGCCTCGTTACTCTTTTGACTGCTACTCGGTATTAGTAAATGGTAAGCCTGTTGCGGCCTTCTTTTTTTGATCTGTAAAGGGCTATATCGGCCGCGTTGACTAATTGCAGATAATCGTCTAAAGTGCTTTTGTAAGCGGAAAGCCCAAGGCTTATGGTCACATGTATTTCTTTGCCGTCAAACCCTATTACACTTGTTTCAACTCTCTTACGGATTCTCTCACAAACGCCCTGAGCGTCACTTAAACCGGTCTCAGTCAATATTATCAAAAACTCCTCTCCCCCGTACCTTGCCAATACATCCGATAATCTCAGCTCCATAGCCACCAGCTTTGTCACCTGCCGTAGCACCTCATCCCCGCCGGGATGGCCATAAGTGTCATTTACTTTTTTGAAAAAATCTATGTCCAACATCGCCACCGTAAACTCATTACCATATCTTTTAGATTTATTAAACTCCTGTTCCAATTGCTTTTCCATATACCTGCGGTTAAATGTAGAGGTAAGCGTGTCATATTGGCTTAACTGCTCCAGAGTGCTGTTTATTTCCTTTAACTCCTCAAGCTGTTTTTCATACAGGGCAACATTTGTCATATCCTGAATAACTATAGTTGCGTAGTTTTTTGCGCTTACTGAGTCAACCACAGGTAAAAATACGCAATCCTGATACATAAAATCAGCGGAGCCGGTGATTGGCCGGCTATTAATAAATTTAAATAAATACGGCCTCTGTTTCCATGATGTAAATGAAAAATTCTTAAGTAGAAAAACGCTTTTTAATTTAAAATCCAACCACTCCTCAGATAAGTACGGAAACTCCTTAAAAATGTTCTTACCTATTATCTCATCAGACTTTAATCCGCTGTACTTTTCCATAAATTTATTCCAGATAACTATTGTATATGCCTGATCTAAGACCACAACACCGACACTTATATCCTGCACTATGATTTGTAAAACATTACCGTCCATGTTCATCTGACCTCCATAATCACATTGTTTCAAGCTGTTTGTCTAAGTAGATTTTTATTGTTTCAATGGATTTTTCAGACATAAAGACAAGAAGATCACTTTTAAATGCCTCACTTTTTAACTTAAACTTAATTTTCACAAACAGAGTGTAATCCCACTGAAGTTGACGCCTCATAAAAATGCTATATAATAGTTTATTGAGCTCCACCTGCTCATTTATAATTGCCGGTGGAGAGAAAGTCATCTCTGTTTTAAATAGTTGGTTTGAAAATCCGTTTATGCTTGCTCCGCTAACTATGTTGGAAATTTCAAGAAGTAACTCATTTTGCCGGCTTATGTCCATTGCCAGTGAAAACCCAAGGACTTCAGCTACAGCTGCAAAAGAACTTTCGCCAAAAAAAACAATTGTTTCACCCTCCACCAGGCTGTCGTTATAAAAGGTCTGCCTGATAGCGGTTACTGTTTCATCTTTATTAAAAGCAGAATCCTCCGTGATTGTCTCTATGATTTTTTCAGCTTGTACAATTTTTATATCCGGTATGGAGAGATCAACAAAAGAATTCAGCAAAACGGCAAGGCCCTTTCCAGCCTGTCCCATTGCCACATTAAATAACTCCTTTAACAGATCGTATTCATCCTCGTTATAAGCAAGTTCTTTCATATAAAATTGTTCTCCTTAAGTACTTTCTCCGTGGCTTCATAATCAAGGGGTTTGCACAAAAACTCTAAAGCTCCTAATTCTTTGACCAATGCCTGTGCCTTAGGCTGAATATCAGCAGATAACACGATAACTTTTATACATAGCCCCTCAGCCTTGATAATCCTTAAAACTTCATACCCATCCATTTCCGGCATTGTCAAATCCAAAAACATTAAATCATATTTACCACTGCGCGCACGCTCCAGCGCCTCCAGACCATTTACCCCTTCATCTATTGAGACAGACTTTCCTTCAAATATCTCCGCCAGCTCTCTGCATAAAACCCTTCTTGCACTTTTTGAATCATCCACTACTACTACAGATAATCCCATCCGAATGCTCCCATGTTTAGTTTTTACGGACTTATGTTAACATAAATTGTTTCATAAATATAAGTACTTCGCCAACTCTGAAATAATTAAATTTACATCATCACTTTTATCAGATTTATCACAGTCTCGAAAGTCAAATAACAGATAATAAGTGAGGAAGTAAACGATTTTGATAGAGGGGTAAAAATTGAGTAAAAAACAAACGGCTTCAAATTCAGGCGTGAAAACGGCCTCACTTTCGGTAGATTTTAAAAGTTCAGGGACTGCCGGCGCCTTAGGGTTTACATTTAAAAACAACACAGATAAAAACGGCACAAAAACCTCATTTGTGCCGGTTGATGACACGGCTTATTATAAATTATACCCTGGCGGAAAAAATCCTTCTCTTTGGGCCAACACAGGCTCTGTTTCAAATCAGGGAACTGTCAGCGAGGACATCCTTGAGTACATATCTGTGGTAAAAAGCACCTCAGTCTCATTAAGTAAAGAACCCTCCGGTACAATAACCTCACAATGGAGCGGAGAGCATGAGGGAAGTGACACTTTTACTGTCAGCGGTAAAACTATTACTTTTCCCAAAGAAACAACCGGTATATTAAAATGCTCTTATACCGCACTATTTGATTCACTTGAAATTACATGTGCTGAGACAACAGAAGTCTTAATTATAGCCTCAACAGATGACCGCACAGGCAGCGTATCGGTTGACTTCACAGCATCATCCACACAAAGAACAACTTATCTGACTGTAAAAGACGCATGTAGCAGAGAAACCCTCGAAAGTGTGAGTATCTATATAGATAAAAACGACGACAACGGTTATCAATACATCGGAGCTACAAACTCAAGCGGACAGCTTTGCCTTGGAGAGCTATATACGAATAAAAAATATAAGTTGAAAATGAAAAAATCCGATTATCAAAACTCAGATGACGACACTATTAAAAACGATGAGTTTACAGTGCCGGAAGAGAGTGATAGTGATAGTTAGAAATGATACTGAGTTACTTAACGATGCCTAAGAGCTTGATAATAAGGTCTAACGCCCGGGGATTACTCAGAACAATGAGGAAAGCAAGAATGAGGAAATATAGCTTCATTTCAGATTTTGTCACCATGTCTGATCTGATAACTTTTAGATCGTCTTTATATTCGACTTTTGACTCTTTAGACACATCCTCGATCGTTTCGACCAAAGCCTTAGTTTCAGCCTCTCCGAGCTTGTCTTTAAGCATCATGTATAATTCGATTGTTTTAGACATAATTTTAATATACCACATGGCTAATAAATTTACAACCCCCTTTAAAATAACCTCATGACCGATTTTAACCTCACAGCTTACCTTGAAAAAAAGAAATTCGAGTATGCCGGCATTTGTAATCCATCTCCATGCCTGGATACCATAACCGCCTCAGACATCGTAAACTCCACAACCGGCACTGTTGACGGCGTGATGTTGACAGCTCCCATGTGTGAAAGCACCAACACAGATTGCACCACCGCTAATGTGGTGGCTTATATGTTAGCCGCCGGCAAGGAGCCCATAGACTGCCTGTTTTGCACTGAGGCTTGTGGAGAGATAAAAGAACAAGACGACGGCTCCGTTTCTATAACTCAACTACCGGAGTCCTTTAGTGATTATGATTGCATCTCGGAGTGTATAAAGCAAATTAAATGGTCCCAGGATTACTACAACAGCCAGTCCCTTAAATATGACGCTAAAAAAGGCACATATAAAACTACAAAAAAGAAGAACTACCTGGACAGTATAACCCTAAACGTAACAGTACCATCCATCTGCGGTATAACCGGGTTATTTATAAACTCGGAAATATCAGAGTGTTACGCATCTGTCAATTATTCCGGTACAACCGGAGCCATCCCTGAGGGGACAGAAAGTATTTGGGTACATGGAGGTAAGTGGAGTATCACATTTGACTACAAGAGTACCTCTTTTTGCTTTTTCCCTGGTGAGTACATAGTGGCCTATGCAAATCTGCTTGATTATGACGGCAGGTGCAACCCTCTGCTGATAGGTTGGACATACTTTGAGACAAAGTGTCTGACCTCGGGCTTAATACGCGGCTGCGGGTTGATAAAGGATGAGACTAAGAGCATATCGAAAGAGATGATTTATGTACAGAGCAGGGTTTATACGGCACTCTCTAAAAATAATATTAAAGAAGTGACCGTGTATGACAGCTCCGGTAAAAAAGTGAAACCGTACTACAGCTATACTGCCACTGAAACCGTACCGGTAAAGTCCAAACAAGCCTTAAAACATAAAGACATTACAAGTGTAATTGCGTACGTTCAGAATGATTCAAACGCATTTTCAGCAAGCGATTACAGTGTTGACACAACTTCAGGAATTCTGACAATACCGGCTAAAAGCACAATGTGGAAATATAGTTCCATAACAGTGTGGTATCAATACACGTTAAGAAATTACGATCTTGAGGCCACCACAGGACAGTTACGAGTGTCGCAAAATGCAGTGGATTTAAAAAGCGGGCAGGCAGTCTATGTGGATTATAAATATGTGAAATCCACCGTGGAGGCGGGAGGGGACGGTTATGAGTTTCAGGATGAGTGGAGGGCTGACAGCAGGCTTCACTGGTACGTTACTTATAAGGGCAAGAGGTGTTGGCTCAGATGTTCCGACTTTGTTAAATGGAATACCGGTGACAGAGTGCTGATTCACAAAGGAGGCGCCGGTAAAGTAAAGGCAGAGGATACGGAGGCATACATTAAGATGCACAAGTGCAGAGTAGTGGATGAAACCAATAAAACCCCTGAGGATGATTCACTTTCAGACGGTGCCGTTGCTTACTCCCTTGACAGAGAAGTTGACTTTATCCTGCCGGTTAAGGTAACGCTGTGAAATTAGAAGATTACACCGGCTCCTCGCTCTGGGGCAACCTGCGCATCCTCTGGGCTAATATTGACTCCATAGACAGCGACAACGACACCGCAGACATAACCGTCCTTGATGAAAACAAAGAGAAAACTGATGAGACATTTGAAAACGTAATCTTCTTTTACAACTGTCAGGATGATATGACAAAGCGCAGCAACGGCGCTCTTGAGGGCTCCTCAATGGCATTTGAGAAAAACGATCAGGTCTATGTCGGCTATGACCTAAGCGGTGAGGATAAAAGCAATTTAAAAATCATCGGCAGGCTTGACGGCCTTAAGAGCTGCGGGGAGTCGGTAATATTACTTATAGTTGACGACAGCGCTCAGTATGAGCAATCGGATAGTGTAACCTATGTACTTAAGCAATATACTATCAGAAAGGATTTTACACTTTTGGAGCTTGAAAAAACCGGTGCTAAGGTCAGTAAATATCATAACGGCACGGCGCTTGTTATTCAGGGCTCTGAGGACAAAAACAACAGTGTGGCTACAGTTGCCGATAAGTTTGGATTTTCAGAGCGGTGGGATGATGTTGACGGTAAGGAAACATCGTGGCGCTCCACGGTATCAATATTAGACAGCAGCTATATAGTCGGCTCAAACAGCGCATGGAACCCGGATGAGGGAATGAGTACAAACTCAAAGGCACGGCGCAATTACATCATTAATGATGACGGGGAAATCACAAGCTGTTACTATGCAATAAAGACGGACGTATTAGGTACATGTTATTGCTATATAGGGGCATATGCCACAAATCGCAACCTCCTGAAACAATGGATAAAGTACAGAGAGAGTGTGGGAGAAAATGAAATAATCGGCTCCACATATTGGACGGATTACGAAACGGGGGCGGCTGATGCTGACGGCTATGAGTGGAAGTATCACAGGGTAATAGCCGTGGTGTCAAAGACGGCGGCGCTGTTGATGACCAAAAAGAAGGTGCAGGCGGAAAGCGGATTTATAACGAGGCCTGTGACGGTGACAGTGGAGAGCACGGAGCATCAGAGCAGTTACGGCCTCTGTTATAACAATGGTTGTTATATCGGAGCACCGGCATGGTACGGGGTAATTACAGAGTTTACAACGCTTAGACGGGACACACACGAGTATGGGATAAGAAAAGAAGACGTAACCTATCATGAAACGCTCGAAATCGGCACTCTTAAAATTGAGGAGCTGCAATATAATATAAAAGTGGAAGAAGCGCAAAACGACCTTAATTTTTATCCATTTAGCACAACTGAGGTCTCACGAACGGAAACCGACACATGTCATGGGGATTGCAAATCGCATGAGGTAACCTGTACGGATAGTTTCAGCGGCGGAGTAACATGCGATGATTTTGAGCGGTGGAATGTTGATTTCAATGTGCGAACCGGTAATTATTGTTGGTATGGAACATTGCCGGGCGTACAGGTGGAAGCAATTACAATACCGGCAGGGGGCAAACGTACGGAAACCGGCGGCAAGGACATACACATACTGGGGTTTGACAATTATCAGGGAGAAAAGTACATCATATTGTTTTATGAGAAGGCAGATGTGGCGTTATCAAATGAATGGGACAGCCTTGGAAGGGACATAACATATTCATACACGATAAATACAAAATACTACATGTACATAAAATCAGATACAAGCACAGTGAAAACCCTGCTTACAACTAAAACCGAGACCTATGGCCTTGACGGAGGCACTACAGGCGGCAGCTACGTAAGTAAGGTGTCCTGCCAGATAAACCGCGGGATGGCCGTTTATACTTACTGCATACACAATGCGGAGACCGGCACATTTGAAAAGCGAGTGGTGGGGTATAGGAATCTCACTAACAGTAAATACACAACGGGGCAGTCAAAAGAGTATGAAACCCGCAGCAGTTTGAATGTGAGCGAAACATACTGGCAGTATAAGATAGCAGTGGGGTTGACTAAGGGGTAATAATACCAAATTGCAGTCAGAAGTAAACGCAGGCAGCTGGGAGCTGCCCTCCAACTTTTTCTGCCGCAGCTATTGACTAATTCATGTTGATTTGTTTTAAATACACTGATGTTTAGAAACATGAAATCAGACAGTTATGATTTAGTATTTATCAGAGTTATAAGAGGTTATAAGGAAAAACTTGTCAACAACACAGTATAAGAAAGCTCTGGATTTAATAGAATCACCGGATGACGTCTTTCATCTCATAAGCACTACCGTCAATGACGCAGTGGCAGGGATGGATGTAGGAAACAATGTTGTTTTTTGGAATGAGCAAGCTGAGAAGTATTTTAAATATAAGCACGGGGAGATAATAGGAAAGAACTTTCTAAAGATTTTAATCCCGCCAAAATATCATCAAACTTTATTAAAAAACATTGACAGGCCTGAATTAGGCGCATACATATCAGACTCCAGAACAATTTATTTGGAAGCTATGGCAAAAGATAAAGCTGCTATATATTGTAAAATAACGTTATCTGTAATAAGGCTTAAAGGCCAGCTATATACAATATTATATTTCAGGGACGCCACAGACTACAAACTTAAACAAAACTTGTTGACGTTAAAAAAATCCCTTGAGTTTGTAAAAATCGGAGTTTGTGTTACCGATATGGAAGGAGTGATACTCAATATAAACTCCGCCCTTGCCGGGATGCACGGCTCAGACATACCGGCATTAATGAACAGAAATGTACGGGATGTAATGTTTTGCCTGTCGCATATCGAGAGTATGGAAGCCTTCAAAAACCACAGTGAGGAACGCCTGTGTAAAGCCAACGGCAGGGATATGTTTGTTAAGCTGGAATCTGAAATCGTACTGGATGACGATAAAAAACCAATCGCGGTAGTGATTACCTGCGAGGATATTACTAAAAGTAAGGAGATGCAGCTACAAATCTGCCAATACAACGAACACCTTGAGACTCTGGTAAAAGAACGTACCCATACACTGTCTGAAACGAATAAACAACTTCGTGAGGAAATTATAAAGCGAAAGGAAATGGAAGAGCAAATCAGGGGAAACGTGAAGGATTTAAATATGTTGCTTAAAGAGGTGCATCACAGGGTAAAGAATAATCTGCAGATCATAGTAAGTTTGTTGAGCCTTCAGTCTGCGGCTATCTCAGACCCCTGTCTGCATAGCATTTTTAGGGACAGTGAAAGCCGCATAAGGGCAATGGCTTTGATTCACGAAAAACTATATGAGTCCACGGACATGTCAACTCTGGATTTTTCTGAATACCTGAATTCACTGGCATCGGAGCTGTTAAATTCATATAACCTCCGCCACGGCCGGGTTGAACTTAAGACGAATATCAGTGTTAACACTCTCGATATAGATGTTGCAATTCCATGCGGGTTAGTCATAAATGAGTTTATTACAAATTCGTTGAAATACGCCTTTACAGGCAATTCCGAGGGACAGATTAAGGTCATGTTCCACAGAACTGAAGATAATAAACTTCATCTTACACTAAGTGACAACGGCGTGGGGTTGGCAAAAGATATAGACATTAAAAAAGTAAAATCACTGGGTTTGCAATTGATACATGATTTAATCGTAAGAAAGCTAAAGGGAACAATTGAAATTAACACGGACGGCGGAACAGAATTTAAGATAATAATTTAACGAGGTGAGATGAAATGGAACAGGGAACAGATGTAGCAGGTGGCAAGATTTCAACAGGCATACGGGTGGTTGTGGTGGAGGACGAGATAATCGTCGCACGGGATATTGAAATGAAGTTAAAGAAACTTGGCTATAATGTGTTGGATATTGCCACATCGGGAGAGGAGGCTATACAAAAAGCCGGTGACTTATTGCCTGACCTTATGCTCATGGACATAACCTTAGAGGGTAAAATGGACGGTATTGAGGCGGCAGGGCAGATAGATGCGCTCTATAACATTCCTATAGTTTACCTCACGGCACATACCGATCTGGATACTTTAAGCCGGGCAAGAGTGACGGAACCATACGGTTATATAATTAAACCGTTTGCAATCAGAGACTTGCTGGTGACCATAAGCATGGCACTTTATAAGCACAGAATGGAGGCCAGAAATAAGGTTATAAATCAAATATTGAAAGTGTTTTTGAAACCGATAACTTTGAAAGAAAAATTGGAGCAGTCTCTAGGATTAATAACGTCAATCCCCAGGCTTTTCCTTCAGACGAAAGGTTCCATCTTTTTGGTGGAAGATGACCCCAATGTGCTTGTGATGAAAGCCTCTTTGGGCACAGCTGATTGTGAAAGTGTTACAGCCGGTAAGTGTTTGTGCGGTGTAGCCGCTGCCACTAAAGAGATAGTGTTTGCAGAGAGAATTGATAAGCGGCATGAGTTGAATCAGGACGCCTTACCTCATGGCCACTATTGTGTCCCTATACTTGCAGCTAATAAGCTCCTGGGGGTAATCTGTGCGTATGTACGTGAAGGACATAAGAGAGATTCAGCCGATGAGGAGGTACTTATATCATTTGCTGACATCATTGCTAATGTGCTGAGTTACTCAAAGTAATACCAAGTTGCAGTCATGAATAAACGCAGGTGTACTTTTTCTTACCTTTAGTAGCTTGTGACGATACCAACAAAGTTAGAGAATTAGAATGTACCTTGGGATAAAGGGGTCAAGGGGTTCTAAACCCCTTGCAGAAAGGGGTTTAAGGGGAAGGACAGAGTCCTTCCCCTTATTTTTTTCTTTTTTTAGAATAATCCCTTAACTCTGCCGGTTTCTACATCAACGTCAACGCGTCTGTATGCTGGGTCTGAAGAGGTTCCGGGCATGAGCTTTATATCACCTGCCACCGGCACTACAAACCCTGCGCCTTTGAAAGTCAGAATGTCCCGGACAAAGAGTCTCCAGTCTTTAGGGAGTCCCTTTTTATTGGGATTGTCGGATACACTCAGGTGGGTCTTCACCATACATGTGCCGAGCTTGCTTAATTCAGGGTCAGCCTCGATAGCCTTAGCCTTTTTAAGGGCCTCGGGTGAGAAGTCTGCCCCGTCAGCATTATATATTTCCTTAGCAATTTTTTCAATTCTTTGGGTAAGCGGCATTTCTATCGGATAGAGGAATTTAAACTGGTTTTCCTCGTTACAGGCGTCCACCACGGCGTCAGCAAGCTCAAGTGCTCCCTCACCGCCCTTTTCCCAGTGTCTGGACAGAGCCACACGAGCACCCGCCGCCTCTGCGTTTCTTCTTACCATTGCGATTTCCGCATCAGTGTCTGTAAAAAACGCATTGATGCACACCACAGGATTAATTCCTGCTGCTTTTACCGTCTTTATGTGATGAATCAGGTTTATGCAACCCTTATCAACCCACTCAACGTTCTCTCCCTTATACTCATCCGGAATCGGCTTGCCGGGAACCGGAATCGGCGCTCCACCGTGGCACTTAAGCGCCCTGATTGTAGCAACAATAACAGCGGCGTGAGGCTTCAGGCCGGAGTAGCGGCACTTAAGATTCCAGAACTTTTCAAAACCGATGTCAGCTCCAAAGCCCGATTCCGTAACGTTGTAGTCGGCAAGTTTTAATCCCACTCTGTCTGCAATAATTGAAGACTGCCCTATGGCAATATTTGCAAACGGCCCGGCATGAACCAGCACCGGCTGCCCCTCTATGGTCTGCATGAGGTTAGGGTTAAGCGCCTGCACCATCCATGCAGTCATTGCACCGTCAACTTCCAGGTCGGCGGTTGAAATCGGTCTGCCCTGCTTGTCATAGGCAACTACGATTTTACCCATTCTCTCCCTGAAGTCCTTAAGATCATTGGCAACAGCAAGGATAGCCATAATCTCCGAGGACACTGCTATGTCAAAGCGGCTTTCCATCATGTAGCCGTTCATTTTCCCGCCCATACCGATTATCATTTTCCGGAGAGACTGGGCACAGAAGTCTATTATCCAGCCCTGCTGCACATTATTTGGGTCAACTCCCAGACGTTTGAGGTTTCTCTTAGAGAGCTGTTCGTCCGTGTAGTTAAGCTCGTGCTGCATTCTGGAGGTAAGGGCAACCATTGAGAGATTGTGGGCATTTACAATGGCGTTAATGTCACCGGTCAGGCCCAGCGAAAACGGAGTAAGCGGTACACACTGAGAGAGTCCGCCGCCTGCCGCCGAGCCCTTAATGTTCATTGTAGGGCCGCCGGAGGGCTGTCTGATTGCGGCTATTACGTTTTTCTTACGCTTACCAAGTCCTTGAGTCAGCCCCATAGTGGTTGTGGATTTACCCTCGCCTAGGGGTGTGGGGGTTATAGCCGTTACATCAACGTACTTACCGTCGGGCTTACCGGAGAGCCTCTTAAGGATGCTCTTAAAGTCTAATTTCGCTACATAGTGGCCGTGGGGCAAAAGCTCAGCTTTTTCAAGGCCCAGCTCATCGGCTAACTGATACACGGTTTTCATGTTCTTTTCCGCTGCCTCGGCTATTTCCCAGTCAGCGTGTTTTGTTGGATCAAGTGGCACTGTGATAGTCCTCCTTTAGTTACAGTTTTTCTATTTTAACTGCACATACCTTGAATTCCGGTACTTTGCATATCGGATCATAGACCGGATTGGTCAGCACATTTGCCGCCGCCTCTTTAAAGTGAAACGGGATAAATACCACTCCCACATCAGGGCTTTTAATTACCTTAGCCTTAAGCACAATAGAGCCGCGGCGTGAGGACACTTTTAACATCTCTCCTTCAGTAACACCTAAACTCTCTGCATCCGCCGGATGTATTTCTACATAAGCCTTAGGCGACACCGTTGAAATAGCACGCACACGTCTGGTCATTGTACCACTGTGGTACTGGAAAAGCTGCCTTCCCGTGGTTAGTATAAATGGATACAGCTCATCGGGCAGCTCCTCCGATGGGCGAAACTCAACAGGAGTAAACCTGCCCTTGCCGCGTGGGAAACCGTCTTTAAACAGATACGGTGTTCCGGGATGAGATTCATCAGGGCACGGCCACTGAAGCCCTTTGTTCTCAAGCCGGCGATAGTTCATTCCTTTCATGTTGACCCACAGGCTGCCTATCTCATCAAAAACAGTTTCAGCCGTAGTGTTGGCCATGTTGTAGCCAAGTCGCCTTGCCAGCTCAACAATTATCCACATGTCGTCTTTGGCATCACCCGGGGGCTCAAGGGCCTTTCTCACTCTCTGCACTGTACGGTCCGTGTTTGTAAATGTCCCGTCTTTTTCAGCAAAACACGTTGCAGGTAAAACCACATCGGCAAGACGTGCTGTTTCATTCATAAAAATGTCCTGAACAACAAGGAAATCCATCTCTTTCAGAGTCTTTTCCGTATGCTCCTTGTCAGGGTCACTCATTACCGGGTTTTCTCCCATGATGTACATGCCTTTAATCTTTCCAGCCTCTGCTGCATACATCATATCCACTGCGGTAAGGCCGACTTTGTTTGAAAGGGGCACCTTCCACGCAGCCTCAAATTTCCTCTGTACGGCCTCATCATCCACTTTCTGGTAGCCTGGATAGACATTTGGGGCACAGGCCATATCGGATGCGCCCTGAACATTGTTTTGTCCTCTCAGTGGGTTTAGCCCTGCATTAGGTTTGCCGATGTTGCCTGTCATAAGAACAAGGTTTGCAAGAGAAAAGACGTTGTCTGTGCCGTGTGAATGCTGGGTAATTCCCATAGTGTAGTAGATACCGGCATTTTTAGCGCTGCCATAGATTCTGGCAGCTTCGATGATTTTCTCTTTAGGCACACGGGTGATTTTTTCAGCAACCTCCGGCGTATATTTTTCAATTATTGAAATTATTTTTTCAAAGTCCTCAGTGCGCTCATTAATAAAGGTCTGAGCGATAAGCCCCTCTTTATATATTACGTGCATCATGGCGTTAATCAGGGCAACGTCAGTGCCCGGAAGTTGCTGAAGCCACAGATGCGATTTTTTAACAAGCGGCACCTTACGTGGGTCGGCTACAATGAGCTTTGCTCCCTTCTTAACCGCCTTAATCATTCGTAAGGCCACGATAGGATGGTTTTCCTTAGTGTTAGAGCCAATTACGAAAATCACCTCGTTGTCCTCTATCTCGCAAACAGAATTAGACATAGCACCAGAGCCAAACACGGTGGCCAGACCGGCCACAGTAGGGCTGTGTCAAAACCTGGCGCAGTGGTCAACATTATTTGTTCCAACCGCCGCCCTCATGAATTTTTGGAACATATAGTTATCCTCGTTTGTACAACGTGCCGAGGACAACCCTGCAAGAGCATCCGCCCCGTGTTGCTTCTTTATTTCTATAAATTTATCTGCTATGAGGCTTAGTGCCTCCTCCCATGAGGCTTCCTGTAATTTGCCGTCTTTTTTAACAAGAGGGGTTTTCAGCCTGTCTTTGCTGCTGATGAACTCATACCCAAAGCGTCCCTTTACACAGAGCCATCCCTGATTATGGGTATCCGGTTTTGAGTAGATCCTTGCCACCTCATTATCTTTCACTGCAAGGGTGATGTTACAACCCGTGCCACAGTATGAACAAGTGGTGTCAACCTCTTTGAGGTTACGGCGTCCTTTTTTAGCCCAAATTTTGCCGCTTAATGCTCCTGTGGGGCACAGTGAAACGCACTGCCCACAGAATTCGCAATTCAGGTCCTTCTCAAACGGCGGACAAACTTTGGACTTAAACCCTCTGTATGATATATCTATTGCACCGACTCCCTGTACCTCGTCACACACCCGCACACACAAGCCGCAGAGGATGCACTTTTCCATGTCCCTTTCGAGAAACGGATTGCCGTCTTTGGCATGATACTGCCGCCTTTGGCCATAAAAGCGGTTTGTGCGCAAGCCATAGGAGTAGGCAAGCTCCTGGAGTGTACAATCCCCTGCACGTTCACAAATCATGCAGTCGTTAGGATGGTCTGAAAGAAGAAGCTCCACCACGGTTTTTCTCAACTTCTCAATATAAGGCGTATCCGTTCTTACCTTCATTCCCTCAGTAACAGGCGTTGTACAAGAGGAAAAAGGCCTTCTTACACCATCAAGCTCAACAAGACAGAGGCGGCAGCCTCCGTATGGCTCCAGATGTGGGTTGTCACACAGGGTTGGAATAAAAATCCCGTTTTCACGGGCTACCTGAAGAATTGTTTTTCCCTCCTGTGCTGTTAACTTCTTGTCATTAATTGTTATATTTATATCCATTCCCGGTTACCTCTGAGTTTAAATCTTTTTTATTGACTTGAACTTACAAGCCTCAAAGCATGAGTTACACTTAACGCACAGGGCCTGGTCAATTATGTGTGGTTTCTTTTTCTCCCCTGTTATGGCGGCAACAGGACAAACCCTTGCACAAGCCGTGCAGCCGGTGCATTTTCCCTCATCTATGGTATAAGTGAGCAGGGCTTTACAAACACCTGCCGGACAACGTTTTTCAAGTATATGTGCCTCATACTCCAGCCTGAAGCGCTTCAGAGTGCTCAGAATTGGATTAGGAGCGGTCTGTCCAAGTCCGCACAAACTGGCTGCTATGACATCCCGCGAGAGGTCCTCCAGCAACTCCATATCGCCTGCCCTACCCCTGCCCTCGGTTATACGATCAAGTATCTCAAGAAGCCTCTTTGTGCCTACCCTGCAAGGTGTACACTTTCCACAGGACTCATTCTGGGTGAACTCTAAAAAGTACTTCGCAATGTTGACCATACAGTTGTCCTCATCGAGAACAACCATACCGCCTGAGCCCATTATGGAGCCTGCCGCCCCCAACGATTCATAATCCACGCTTATATCAAGAAGGTCCTCGGTAAGACATCCACCCGAGGGGCCTCCGGTCTGAACCGCTTTGAACTTCTTATCCTTTTCAATTCCACCGCCTATATCATAAATTATTTCCCGCAGGGTTATACCCATCGGAACCTCAATAAGGCCGGTGTTTTTAACCTTACCTGTCAGCGCAAACACTTTTGTACCTTTGCTTTTTTCCGTTCCCATCGAGGCAAACCACTCGGCGCCGTTTCTGATTATATACGGGACGTTGGCAAGAGTTTCCACGTTATTGATAATTGTGGGTTTTCCAAATAGCCCCTTTTGAGCCGGAAACGGAGGTTTTGCTTTCGGCATTCCGCGCTTGCCCTCAATGGAGGCAATAAGAGCCGTCTCCTCGCCGCAGACAAAAGCCCCGGCGCCAAGTTTTATCTTTATGTCAAAATTAAAAGTGCTGCCAAGAATGTTTTTACCTAAAAACCCTCGCTGCCTTGACTGATCAAGGGCAAGTTTCAGTCTGTCCACCGCAAGGGGATACTCGGCCCTGATATAGACATAGCCTTTTTCAGCGCCTATTGCATACGCCCCTATGGCCATACCCTCGATGAGCAGATGCGGATTACCCTCAACCACCGATCTGTCCATAAATGCCCCTGGGTCGCCCTCGTCGGCATTACAAATCAGATACTTAACGTCTGACTTTTCACGCCGCCCAAATTCCCACTTCAGGCCGGTTGGAAACCCCGCCCCTCCGCGGCCCCTTAAACCGGATTCCTTAATAATCCCTATGACCTCCTCCGGGGACATTCCGCCAAGCACTCTTTTGATTGACTGATACCCGGCGCTCTTTATGTATGCTTCTATGTCCTCAGGGTCTAACTCGCCGCAATCGGAAAGCACCACCTTGACTTGTTTATCCTTAAAGGCATGGTAGTCTTCCTTAACCGCCAGAGCTGCAACTACAACTCCACCGGCTATGTGCTCAGAGACAATTTGTGGGACATGGTCAGGTGTTACATGCTCATAGGTTGTCGCATTGCCGTCAATAACCACATCAACAAGAACATCTCTTGCGCAAAACCCTCTACAGCCCACTTTATGCGTATAGACGACGTCGTGAAACTGAGCGGCTATATCCTCTTTTTTAAATTCATCGACAAACCGCTCCAGCACCTCCTTGCCTCCGGCGGCTATTCCACCTGTGCCCATGCAAACGTTAATGCTGATTCGCTTTTTCATTATCCGTACCTTAAACTTTTTAGTTTTCCTAAGAACTTAGCTCTTTAATTTTCTTAAGAAGCTGGTTAATGTTGACCTTACCGTGCACCTTTTTATTGATGATTGCCACTGGGGCAATGCTGCAGGCGCCAACACAGGCTACCTTTTCGACTGTAAAATTACCATCCTTTGTGGTTTCCTCTTCCCCGGCAAGGTGAAGCTCCTGCCGTGTTCTGTCAATGAGCTTCTCGGAGCCTTTGACATGGCAGGCTGTGCCGCTGCAGAGAGTCATAATGTTTTTGCCGCGCGGTTTTAAATAAAACTGGGAGTAAAAAGTGGCTACTCCAAAGAATTTACCCGCCGGAATGTTGAGTCTCTCCGACACGTAATTTACAGCTTCCTCAGGGATGTAGTTAAGCTCATCCTGAATGTTTTGCAATACGGAAACCAGATTGCCCTCGTTTTTTAAAAAATCATCAACTATCCTGTCAAGCACTTCTTCCATAACTACTCCATATCTAAAATTTTTTTAAACTATCGGCCTTTGTTTATACCATACAACAAACATAAATTTCAATCAGGGGCCTGCCGCCCCAGCCGTTTATGGTCTTTAGATTTGTACCATATAATTGACATAAGTTTCAATTACCTGCAAATTTCTCACTTAAGTTTTTTGATTTTTCAAGAAGTATCTTCCTGTTGCTTTCCCTGTAGTTCTGAAGCTTATCCACAATGTCGGGGTATTTGATGGATAAAATAGAGGCGGCAAGATAAGCGGCGTTGGCGGCTCCGTTTATGGCTACCGTGGCAACCGGAATTCCTGTGGGCATCTGCACCGTTGAATACAGGGCGTCAAGACCGTTAAGCTCTCCCGATTTAACTGGAATCCCTATGACCGGAAGTGTGGTGTTTGCCGCAATTGCCCCTGCAAGGTGGGCTGCCATGCCGGCGGCTGCAATGATTACCTCTATGCCTCTTTGACGGGCGCTTTGTGCATAAAGGGCTGTTTCATCCGGCATCCTGTGGGCCGACGATAATTTTACCTCAAAGGGCACACCGAGGGCGGTAAGCGCCGCTGCAGCCTTCTCCACTACGGGCACGTCACTGTCGCTTCCCATCACAATGCCGACAAGCGGTTTTTCAGGCACTATTACTCAAACCTCCGTATTATTCAGATTTACTAAAGATAAAAACATTTTTCAGCAGGAAAATTCAATGATTTTTTACATAGAAATTAAAAAAATAACTTTTTTAGCGCTTAAATTGCAAAAAATTCGGAAAAGTTGCATATTTGTAGTGATTGAAAAATCAGATTTTGTGGTCTTGTTCCCGTGCTATTTCCGCCGTGAGCTCAAGGCGACAGACTTTTTCCAGGGCCGGCAGATCGTCCCTCACCACATGCCACAGCACATCGTGTGCAACGTTCTCGTAGTCATGGCGTAATACGTTGCCGATGCCCGCCACCTTAGGCCAGGGAATCTCAGGGTGCCGGTCTTTCAATTCATATGGCAGATGGCGGCTCGCCTCTGAAATAATTTCGATACCTCGTTCGACAAGCCATTGCTTGCGTCTGTCAGATTTAAAAGCCGGGAGTGTTACGCCTGCCATCTCGCTGTTAATTAGCTCGACAGCCTCAACAATGTCTGTAAGACGTGGTATAGGTGAAGGATTTGTCATCAGAACACTTGCAGCGCCGACGCTTCAATCTGCTTCCGTAGCGTCTTGTGCAGGCTCTCACGCGTCATGATGTCTGTCTTGCAGCCAAGGATACGGGCAGCAGCATCCTTTATGTCCATTAACTCGAAAAGTCCTATTGATCCCTCGGGGTGATCGAAAAACAGATCAACGTCAGAACCCTCATTAGCCTCACAGCGTGCGGTTGAACCAAATATGTAAAGATGGTCAACGCCAAGCTGCTTCAGGTCGGTCTCGTGCTGTCTTAACAGGTTTATGGCCTCGCTAAGTTCCATTTCGTATTATGCACAAGTGTGGAGATTTAGTCATTGTTTTTGTCTTCCCCAGCGGGTTGGGGTGTTTTCCCCAGGGCTCCGCCATCAAATAAAATGTAAAAAAATCATCATGACACGCCACAGCCCTGCTCTCTGTGTTTCAAGTACACCGTGAGTAACCTCACCCTTTAGTCAAATATCTGTGTGGATTTTCTGTTACTGTTGTCATGACAGTCTGTTCATCAAGCCCCAGACTGATAAGCCTTTTTACCACCTCCATAAGTGGCATTGAGCCTCCTGTCAACATGCCTTTAGAGTCGGCTATGCGCCCTGAGGCAAGTGTGGTTTTTGCTTCCTTTACCGAGTCGGAGACAAGAATTATACGCTCCGTATGTTTTACTTTAAAAATCAGTTCGATAGTTTTAGGATGAAGATGGTATGGATCCCCGACAACCTCTATGTAAATATCCTTATTTATAAGAGCAAAGCCTGCCAGGGCGGGCTCTCTGTGGTGAAATGCCGGCATTGCATTAAATAAGTGGGTAACCCCTGTTGCTCCGGCATAAAACCCGGCCTCCGCCTGTGAATACGTAGCCTCGGAGTGGCCCATACTTACAACAATCCCGCGCTTTACCACATGTTTTATTAACTCAACTGCGCCGTCCAATTCCGGAGATATTGTAATTATTTTTACTATATCTTCAAAACCCTCAATCAGCCGGTCAAATATTCCAGTGTCGGGATTTATGAATGATTGCTTATTTAAGGCGCCGCACCTGAGCGGATTAAGAAAAGGCCCTTCAAGATTTACCCCTGAAATTTTAGCCTGTGCTGAGATTCTGTTTTCCTCCTGCGCTTCCGACTGTATTTCCATTGCTCTTTTAACTGTATCTATGTGAAGGCGCATAACTTCTATTTCGTCACTGTAAATGGTGGGTAATATCTCAGTAACTCCGTACTGAAAATGCGACTCCGCCATACGGATAATCTGCTTTCTTGAGGCTGTTGATGTGTCAAAACCGCTGATTCCATGGGTATGGATGTCAAAAACTCTCATTAGGCAAAAATCCTCTTTTTCAGTATGATAAAACTTATTATACCAGCTGTCAGGTAAATCAACCCTTCCTTATATCTGCCCAAAAGGAGCATCCCGGTTGAGAGGGTTAGTCCATAGACAAAAACAGTTCCTGTAATCCAGTCAAAAAGGGAAGTTTCCACTTTGTTGAGTTTAACACCTGCGGCAATTAATTTTTTTTCAACAGCTCTCCAGCCGGCTCCACCAACCGGCACTCGTTTATAGAACTCCATAAGAGTGTTTTCGTCTGAGGGTTTTGTTAAAAATGTGACCGCCACCCACGTGACGGTAGAAAAAAAGATTATGAAAAAGAGTTTCTGATAAAAAGGGAGCTCACCGTAAAAGACATATATATAGGAAGAGACAATGGTTGAGGCCAGCATTGCGGAGATTTCACTCCATGCATTAATCCGCCACCAGTACCACCTCATGACAAATACAAGGCCGGTGCCGCTGCCAAAGGCTATCAGAAACTTAAATGTTCCCTCTATTGATGTCGTATAGTATGTAACCACCGCCGTAACAGCGCTCAGTACCAGCATTGATATCCGTGTCACGTTTATGTAGTGTTTCTCTGTAGCGTTTTTCTTAACAAATCTCATGTAGAAGTCCTTCATAAAGTAAGCACTGGAGAGATTCAAGTACACGCTGATGGTTGACATAAAGGCTGCAAAAAATGAGGCAAAGACAATGCCTTTAAGACCGTTAGGAAGTATGTTAAGGGCCATGACCGGATATACCGCCTCGTGGTCCTTGTACGTTGGATATAACACTAAGGAGGCAAGGGCCGCAATAATCCATGGCCAGCTTCTTAACGCATAATTTGCGACATTAAAGAAAAACGTGGCGCCGATAGCGTCTTTTTCACTCTTACACGAGGCCATTCTCTGAACAACCACCCCTCCACCGTCCGATGAGTACTTAGACCACCAGCTCATCCCCATGTAGGCGATAAATGTAAGAATCGGCAGGGATAAAAACCCGCCGTCAATGGGCGGTAAAAAATCCATGAAGTGGTTGTCTCCGTAAATGGCATCTATCTGTGGTTTTAATTTGTCAAGGCCACCCACTTTATTAACAGCATATACGGCTACGATGACGGCTCCGGTCTGAGCAAGTACAAACTGAAAGAAATCTGTGACGATAACCCCCCAGTACCCGGAAAGCAGTGAGTACGCTATGGTTACAGCGCTTGAGATTAAAATTGCAGTCCACTTGCCCCACCCCAAAGTCACATCAAGGATTGTAGCCATAGCAAGTATGACCTGTGCTTTTATTATGGTGTGAAGAAACAGGGAGAAATACAGAGCCTTCCAGCCTCTGAGAATTGAAGCAGCTTTCCCGGAGTACCGCATCTCGGTCAGCTCCACGTCGGTCATAACCCCGGCCTGTTTCCACAACCGGGCAAACACAATAACCGAAAGCATCCCTGTCATAAGAAAACACCACCACTGCCAGTTTTCATATATCCCTTTGTTTCTGACCAGCCCGGTAATATATAGCGGGGTATCGGATGAAAATGTTGTAGCCACCATAGATGTCCCTGCAAGCCACCATGGGAGTTTTCTGCCGGAGAGAAAAAACTCCTCCGTCGAGGATGACGCTTTTTTTGTAAAATAAAGCCCCAGCACCAACGATATCAGCATGTACGCTGCTATAACAAGCCAATCAACTATATTTAGCTGCATATGAGTGATATTGTAACAATAAATGCCCTGTGATTGCCTGTGTTTTTTAAGTATTATTAATTTGAGATGATTTTCCGGAGTACAGCCTTTGGTGAGCCCCCGTATGGAAACAATTCCATCTCTTGACTTATGCAACTAAGTTGCATTATTGTAAACATGACATGCAGGTTTTAACGGAATTAATTAAAGGCCTCAAGAAAAGTGGTTTCAGGCTAACCCGTGCGCGGAAGCAGATACTTGAAATAATCTACGCCTCCGTTGCGCCGCTTTCTATTGTGGACATTATTGCGGAGCTTTCAGCACGCAACCTTCCGGTTAACAAGACTACCGTCTATAGAGAGGTAACTTTTTTACAAAACCAGAATGTTGTAGAGGGAATTGATTTAGGTGACGGCAAAATGCGCTACGAATTAAGACACGATGGTTCACATCATCACCACCATCACCACCTTGTGTGCTTAAAATGCCGGAAGGTTGAGTGCATCCATTTTGATAATTGCCTGGTTGAGGAGCAAAGAAAAGTTTCGGAATTATGGAATTTCAAAATTATTAACCATTCACTTAATTTTTTTGGGTTCTGTTGTGCCTGTAGCGACAGATAGGAGGGGCTATGATTAAAATTATGAGAACAGCAATAGTTATAGTATCAATATTTTCATTTTTTCCGCCGGAGCCTTCAGCCTCTGATAAAGTTAAAATAGCCGTGAGCTTCTATCCGCTGTCATTTATTGCAGAAAGGGTTGGAGGCAGCCACGTTGAGGTAATAAATATGACCCCTGCCGGTGTGCAGCCACATGAGTTTGAACCAACAATGAAATCCATAAAAACCGTTTACTCATCCCACCTTTTTTTATACAACGGAGCAGGGTTTGACTCATGGGCGGAGAAACTCGCACCGGAGTTGAAAAAAAAAGGAACGGTCACTGTTAATATGTCATCATACATGGTTTTATTAAACGCATGGAATGACTCCGGCAAAGCGGATACAAAGGCACATGACCCGCATTTTTGGTTAGACCCTGTGTTGATAAAAAGAGAGGTGGAGGTAGTACGCAACGCATTAATTAAAAAAGACCCGGCTAACCGGGCTGACTACGAAAAAAACGCAGCCTCTATCAGCACTAAATTTGATGAGCTAAACAACAGGTATTCTCTTGAGCTGAAAAACTGTAAGCACAAGGATATTGTTGTAAGCCATAGTGCTTTTCAGTACATAGCAAAACGTTATGGCTTAAATATGTTTTCGATTCTTGGCGTAACCGCCTCAGGGGAGCCGTCCCCAAAAAAACTAGCGGAACTGTCACGGATTGTTAAAGAGAAAAACATAAAATACGTTTTCTATGAATCCCTTCTCAGTCCTAAACTTGCGCAAACACTATCTAATGAGGCAGGTGTGAAAACACTGACGCTCAATACGTGTGAGGGGCTCACAGATGATGATATAAAAGCCGGCAGGAACTACTTGTCACTTATGGAAGATAATCTTAAAAACCTGAAAACAGCCTTGCAGTGTAATTAAAGACATAATACATGCAACAGAATTGTATAGAGACCAGGGGTTTAGAATATAGCTACAGCAGGGAAAAGGTTCTTGAGGATGTGACCTTTACAATTAAAGCGGGCGGCTATGTCGGATTAATCGGGCCCAATGGCGGCGGCAAGACTACTCTGATTAAAATACTACTCGGTTTGATAAAACCCGATTCCGGAGATGTCCGTGTGTTTGGTGAAAAAATCTGTAATTATAAAAAGAGATACCATCTGGGATATGTGCCACAGCAGGGCTCAGCACTTAATGTGTCATTTCCGGCAACAGTTTCAGAAATAGTCAAAAGCGGACGCACGGCAAGGGTCGGTCTTTATAAGAGATTTTCAGTTAAAGACAACGAGGCAGTCAACAATGCTATGGAAATAGCAGGCGTGTCTGAGTACAAAGACAGACTGACGGGGAAACTATCCGGAGGGCAGAGGCAAAAAGTTTTTATCGCAAGAGCTTTGGCCACAGAGCCAAAAGTCCTTTTTCTTGACGAACCTATGGTTGGAATAGATATTGTCTCCAAAGAAACATTCTATAGCTTTTTAAGACGCCTTAACAAGGAAAAAGGTATTACCATTGTGTTTGTATCACACGACCTTGGTGTGGTATCGGAGGAGGTGGAAACAATACTGTGTTTAAACAAAAAACTGTTTTGCCATGACAACCCCGGCCCAACCGGTATAAATAAGCTTATAGAGGACTCCTACGGCAAGAAAGTATCCGCTGTAAGCCATATTCATTAAAAAACTTATGATGGAGATATTTGATCATGCCTTTATGGTGAGGGCTTTTTGGGCAGGGATACTTATAGCCGTCACAGCTCCGGTTATAGGCATATTTTTAGTGGTTCGGAGGTATTCCCTTATGGCCGATACGCTTGCACATGTGTCGCTGGCAGGGGTGGCAATCGGTCTTTTAACTAAAACATATCCGCTTATATGGGCAACCGTGGTTTCTGTGGCTACAGCCATCGGGATAGAGACCCTTCGTAAGTCAAAACGAGTTTACAGTGAGGCCTCGGTAGCACTGTTTTTCTGGGCAGGTATGGCAGTTGCCGTAACCCTGATAAGCATAGCAAGGGGGTTTAATGCCGAGCTTTTCGGTTTTCTGTTTGGTAGTATCGCAACAGTGTCGGAAGGGGATTTATATTTCATCGGTCTCTTAGCATTTGTCGTTGTTTTAGTGATTTTTCTTCATTTTAAAGAATTTTTTGCAGTTGCCTTTGACGAGCAGCTTGCACAGGTAAGCGGTATGAGGGTAAAGGCCTTTAATATCGCCCTGGTCGTGCTTGCCGCCATCAGCATAACTGTTGCAACAAGGATAGTCGGCATTTTGCTTATAGGCGCTCTCATGGTTATTCCGGTACTTTCCGCTATGCAATTTTGCAGAAGTTTTAAACAGACCATGGCAATTTCCATGGCAATTTCCCTTGCCTCAGTCATTGTGGGCCTCTATGCCTCTTACTACATGGACATTGCAAGCGGCGGTGCTATTGTTCTCCTTGCTCTGGCATTTTTCTTTGTTTCCTCTGTTTTTAATAAAAATAATTAATTTTTTACAAAGAATAAACAACAGGGTCGCTGTAGCAGTGATTGTTATTATGGAAACACCACCTTACGTGGTTGCATATAAGAATGTTCTTTGGTGTAACTTGATACTGTTTCTCTGTCTATGTAAAAATAGTGGTTGAAAATATTAGTAGTAAAGAATATAATAGGTAGGGCATTAATCAAGCGGGAATAAGAGTGTTCCAATGAGTTCAAATTGCCCGGGAGCAACTAAGGTGAGAAGGCGTGGGATGAAAAAATTTTTTAAAAGAATACTCACAATTGTCTCTATTCTTACGTGTATTGCTCTGCTGAGCCAGAGAGATTCAGCCTTGTCGGCAGAGACAGGGAGAGTCACTGTTTTATTAGTAAAAAACAGAGAAAACCGCAACGTAACTCTTGCTCTTGAGGGGTTTAAGAGTAGTTGTAATTGTAATATTTCAGAACTGACCATGCGCGGTGCAGAAGCAGAGGATATTACAAAAGATGCTTATAACGCAGGTGCCTCAGCAGTGCTGGCAATCGGTGACGGCATATCACATACTGTTAAAAATATCTCGGAGTTTCCTGTCTTGTATATTCTTGATTCCTCTGTTGAAAGTACACCGGCTGTGAATAATGCTTTGTATGGAATAGATATGACGCTTCCTGCAGAGAGGCAGGGAGAGGGCGTCTTTAATATATTTAACGAAGTTAAAAATATTGGTATTTTTTATGATGCCGACAAGGAGAGCATGGTTAAAAAGTTGCAGGTTTATTTTAAAAGCAGAAATGTAAATGTGATTGAATATAAGATTACCGCACCCGCAGATGTAACAAGTGCTCTAAAGGCATTGACAGGCCGGATTGATTTGTTTTGGATGATACCTGCTGCAGGCATATACAGAAAAGAAATGACTGAGCATATATTTACAAGTTTGATGGAAAGAAGGATTCCAGTGGTGACATTTTCAGAAAAATATTTGGAAATGGGAGCAGTGCTTTCCGTAGAGGCGGAACCATATGATCTTGGCAGGCAGGCGGGAGAGCTGCTACGCACGGAGATTTTAGTTGACGGAGCAGTGAAAGGCAGAAAGTTTTTGCCTCGCAAGTGTGGTTTTGTTATTAACTCTGTGGTTGCCGAAAGAATAGGTATTAAATATAATAAGACGTATTTACAGCAAAACCACGCTATTTTCAAAAAATAGGTGATACAACATGTTAACTAAACTTACAAAAAACTTAAACAAATGTATAAAAGACTTAAGTAAACGGGTAATTGCAAAGTTACTTTTTTATTTTATAGTTTCAATAACTATTATTATGACTTTATTTGTCACTTTTTTTGTGAATGAGCAAAAGGAATTGATAAAAGCCCAGGTAGTCATAGAGGGGCGCAATGACGTCAAAATATTAGCTAAGAGTATCAAGCTTGGTGTTTATATGACTAATGCAGAGATTTTGGATTCACACATACAGGACTTTACCCTTGTGGAAAGTATTTTGGACATAGTTGTTTTTGACAATAAAACTGATGTAATTAGAAATGCCAGAAAAGATAAACCAGTGAAGGCCACTGATGACGATATAATGATTATGAAAAAAATTTCAGCAAATAGAAAGATAATAGAAAATGAATATTTTCATGAGATAGAGTTTTGGGCGCCGGTAATGTTTAGCACCGGTGTCTCAAATGACTATTCTCTTTATCGTGATCTGCCGGATAATAAAGAGCTTCCGGAGGAAATCATAGGTTTTGTCAAGGTGGTTTTTGACAAAAGAAAACTTATCAAGAGCACAGATACTATTATGCTTAAAAGTGTCTTCATTTCTTTTTCACTTGTAATAATGTTTATTGCTATCGCCTTTTTCATACTGGAAAAGAGTCTTAAGTCAATAACAAACCTGACAAAACAAGTAACCCAATACGAAAAAGACAGTACATACCAGATGGTAAAAGTTTCAAGTGATGATGAAATAGGCCAATTGGTCAAATCTGTCTGTAATTTAATGGGAACTTTGAAAGAGCGCGAGACAGAAAAAAGAAATTTGGAAAAAGAGTTGAGAAATGCAGAGAAACTGGATGCCATAGGCCGTTTCACGCGTAATATAGCGCATGATTTTAATAATCTGTTGACTGTTGTAACAGGGCAGGCCAGAACTCTACAATTGAAGCTACCTGCTGACCACTTCGCCCACACATATTTAAACAATATGGTAAAATCATCTGAGGTAGCTTCCAGTCATGTCAAGAGTCTTTTTGAGTATTGCATAGAGACAACGCTAACGCTGACACAGACCTCTGTAAATGAACTCATTGTTTTAAATATAAGCTACTTACGAGGCCTTATTCCCGATAATGTTAAAATTATATTAAATATTACACAAGAGGATACTTCCGTAACGGCTGATTTGTTAAAAATCAACCAGTTACTAACCAACATCATAATTAATGCCTGTGATGCAATGCCTCAGGGTGGCCTCATAACCATTTCCACCTCGCTCGCTGAAATTTCTACCGAGATTCAAAAGATACATAAGCTAGATGGCCTTAAATTCACTAAACTGGTTATATCAGACACGGGTGAGGGCATAACTGAAGAAAATGCAAGGAAAATCTTTGAACCATTCTTTAGCACTAAAAAAGACTCCGGCAAAGGAGCCGGTCTTGGCTTATCCATAGTTATCGGCGTAGTAAAACAACACGGAGGTTTCATTAGTGTTGAGAGTAAAGTCGGCCATGGGACGTCCTTTAACATTTACCTACCATACAACAGGGATTTTGGGCAAGAACAATATAAAGAGCATAAAAATGCAGGCAATTAAGCAGGGGACAGAATCGGCGCTCATAAGTTTTATAGGAATGTGGATTAGAAAAGTGAGTTACTTAAGAAGCCCTAAACAACCGGAACATGACAGCCATTAAGCTGGCCTGTGCTACGAGCATGGCGGCTACCCACTTAATTATGTCGGACTTGGACGATTCTATTTTAACTTCGAGTCTCGATTCAAGCTCTTTTAAATCACGGGCAAGTTTAGATTCAAGTTCTTTTAAATCCAGCTTAGTTGCAAGGTTTTTCTCTAGTAATTCAGATAAGACCTCAGTTTGTACCTCAGCCTGTTCTTCAGTGAACCCTACAGCTTTAAGTTTTTTCACATACGCATGGGTATCAAAAATTACACTTTCGCTCATGTTCTTAATCTCCTTTCTACTTAATGTTATAAAAATACCCGCTCGGTTGTCAACCCGAAAACCGGCATAGAGGTAAGAAAAACGAGTAAAGGAGTTGAAATTAAAGGAGATAATAAGAAGTAAGAAATCACCGGAGAGGTTTAGCAAAAAAAGCTCTCTAACAGATCGAGTGGGTAGAAAAGTATATACTGATTTTAGTATTGTTGATGAAAAAATAAACTTTTTATAGTAGAAAAAAATGGATAGTCTGCTATAATCTGAAATTTCTGCTCAAAAACCACTTTTAGCGGGCTACCGGTTTTTCTATATTGGATTTCGGGTGCCGGCGGCATGTTGATTTCCACTCATATGCTATGCTAAAATGTCAATTGTGGGGAACTTAGTGATTTCCTTATTAAGATATTTATTGAGACTGGAGGTATATTAAAAATGGCAAAGGAAGTGCTGGAGTTTAAAACAGAAGTAAATCAATTACTGGATTTAATGATCCACTCACTGTATTCTCACAAAGAGGTTTTCCTCCGTGAGCTTATCTCTAACGCCTCAGACGCTATAGATAAGGCCCGTTACGAGTCTCTAACAAACAGTGAAATGTTACAAGACGGCGGGGACTGGAAAATCAAATTATCGATAGACAAAGAGGCCGGCACTTTAACAGTAAGCGACAACGGCATCGGCATGAACAGGGAAGAGGGCATAAGAGAACTTGGTACGATAGCACGCTCAGGTACTATGGAGTTTCTGGCAAAACTCAGGGAGAAATCCCCCGAGGACTCCACAGAGTTAATCGGACAGTTCGGAGTCGGTTTTTACTCATCTTTTATGGTGGCCGACAGAGTGGTGCTGATTTCAAAAAAGGCAGGCACTAATGACTCTTTTAGGTGGGAATCAACGGCTGACGGTACCTTCACTGTTGAAGATACACAGAAGGAAACACGCGGAACTGATGTCATCCTTCACATCAAAGATGATGAAAAGATATATCTCTCCGATTACGAACTACGGCGTATTGTTACAAAGTACTCCGACTACATAGACTATCCGGTTGTTATAGACGTTGAACGTGAAAAAGAAAGCGAACTGGAAAAGGGCAAAAAATATAAAGTCATAGAAGAGGAAAAACTTAATTCCCAAAAAGCCATCTGGCTAAGGGATAAGTCCGAAATAACAGAGCAGGATTATAACGAATTTTATAAGCATGTTGCCCATGATTTCACTGACCCGATGAAAGTCATACACTACAAGGCCGAGGGAATGACCGAGTTTACCGCCTTGTTGTTTATACCCTCACGGATGCCCTTTGACATTTTCTACAAAGACTTCAAATACGGTCCCATGCTCTATGTAAGACGCGTCCAGATTATGGAGCACTGCGAGGAGCTGTTTCCACAATATCTGCGGTTTGTAAAAGGAGTGGTTGATTCCTCCGATCTGCCCTTGAACGTTTCAAGAGAAATCTTGCAAAACAACCGCCAGATAGAGATTATCAATAAAAATGTGACAAAGAAAATGTTAGACACCCTCTCTGATATGAAACAAAATGAGTTTGACAAATATCTGGAATTTTATAAACAATTCGGAAAAATTCTGAAAGAGGGTATTCACTTCAGTTATGAAAAACGTGAGACTGTGGCAGACCTGCTACTTTTTAAGTCCACAAACACTGAGCCTGAAAAATATACCACTCTGAGGGATTACATCAACAACATGAAGGAAGACCAGAAGCACATTTACTACATAACGGCCTCAGCCTATGACGATGCTATGCACTCGCCCTATCTGGAGACTTTTAAAGAAAAGGGCTATGAGGTGCTGATTCTCCTTGATGAGATAGACGACATGATATTTGCCGGATTTCAGTACTCCGGCAAGGACTTTAAGTCAGCCCTGCGCGGGGATATAACCCTGGATAAGGCTAAAGAGGAGCAGAAGAAAGAGAGCGAGATAAAGTACAAAAAACTTCTCGATTTAATCAACACAAGACTTAAAGATGATATAAAGGAAGCGAGGTTTTCCGGCAGGCTGAAGGACTCCCCATGTTGTCTTGTCGGAGATGAGGGTGCAATGGATGCAAACATGGAAAGACTGCTTCGCTCAATGGGCAAGGATATTCCCAACATTAAGAAGATATTTGAACTTAACCCGGCTCATCCCCTTGTGGAGGCGATGAATGAGCTCTTTGAAAAAGATCAAAACAGTGAGAAACTCTTAAAATACATTGACATGCTCTACAATCAGGCATTAGTTTTGGAGGGAAGCCGGCCAAAGGATTCCCTTTTCTTTGCATCGATGGTTTCAGAGCTGATGGTCAGGGAAATGAAAAGCAATTGAGGATAATCACACGGAGCCTTTTTCAGGGCTAACAAATAAAAATAATGGAGAGTGAAAAGTGTTAAAAAAACTGATCATTTTTCTCAGTGTTTTCTTTGCGCTGGCTGCTTTTTGCAGTGCAGAGACACCTGAGGAGTCTTTTAAAAAACTGTTCCCACATGTCAAATATGACTCGATAAAGGAGTCTGCTGTAAAGGGAGTCTATGAGGTGTTGGCAGGATCTGAGTTAGTTTATTTTGATCCGGCAACCGGTATTTTAATATTGGGCGAGATGCGCACAAGTGACGGGAAAAACCTGACCTCGGCAAGATTAATGGAAATAATAAAGGAAAAGGTTAAACACATTCCCTCGGAAAAAGGTATGAAAATCGGTAACGGTAAAAATATTATTGTCGAATTCACCGACCCGGACTGCCCATTTTGCAGAAAAGTTGACACCTTCCTGAAAACCAAAAAGGATATTACCCGTTATGTGTTCTTCTACCCATTGCTTCAACTTCACCCCAACGCTGAGAAGAAGAGTAAGTTTATCCTCTGTGCCAAAGATAAAGTTAAGACCTTCTATGATGTCATGGAAGGAAAGTATGATGAGAAGGAAGTAACTGAATGTAAGGACGAAAAAGTGGAGGATACGATAAAGGAATACCGCAAACTGGGGGATACGTTAGGTATATCCGGTACTCCGTTTTTAATTGTAAATGGCGAGCCTGTAAATGGCGCTAACTTCCCGCTCATCAACAAGTATCTTGGAGAGCCGGAGGAGCATCCGGTTGAAAAAACACCTTCCGGTGAGAAATAAACTATACGTGGCAACATAAAAGGGAAAGGGCTTTGCCCTTTCCCAAAAAACTGGAATCAGGCAATAAATCAATGTGGTATCATATCTCAATGGTTCCTTCCAAATATTTTATTGCCGTGCCTGAAATTAAAACTCTGTCTCCTTTCAACTCGCAAATCAGCTCACCCCCACGCGCCGAAATTTGCTTTGCTTTAAGTTTTTTTCTACCAAATACCTCTGCCCAATAAGGCATAAGCTGCGTATATGCTGAGCCGGTTACAGGGTCTTCCGGTATTCCATATTTTGGTGCAAAAAATCTGGCTACAAAATCGTACTCTAATGATGGGGCAGTAACAATAACACCTCGAAGGTCTAATTTTTTTAGGTACTCATGGTTTGGAACAATGTTGGCTATATCCTCATGGTTTTCAAACACTACGACGAAGTCCTCGCATCTAAGGCACCCAACAGGTACCCGCCCCAATCCTTTAATAACCTCCTCCGGTGTTTCACAGGGCAGTGGAGGTTGTGAGGGGAAACTCATAGTAAGTATCCCATTTTTTCTTGAAACTACCAGCGGCCCCGAAAGAGAGTTGAATGTTACTGAATCCGGCTGCAATCCCAGAATATTGAATAATACAAAAGCAGATGCAAGAGTTGCATGACCACAAAGCCTAACTTCTTTTATTGGAGTAAACCAACGGATATGAAAAGCATCTTTTACCGGAACAAAGAACGCAGTTTCCGAAAGATTATTTTCTTCCGCTATTGCTTGCATAATGCCTTCACTTAACCATTCGTTTAGAGGAACAATCGCGGCAGGATTGCCCTTAAAAGCCATATTAGCAAAAGCATCTATCTGATAAATTGACAGTTTCATGCTCTGATGATGTAAACATAATAATACTTTAACATACGAACTTCCCTATAGACGGCCATGTTTTATGTCCCACCATGGGGCCAAACTAATTCCCCGTTTTTTAGTTAATAAATTATATAATTAAACCTGCAATTAAGGCTACTTATAAGTATTAGCACCTCCTTTTTTTTACCTTATACCCATGTCTTGGAGAAAACCTCAACCCCCCTGTACTCTTTACAAATGTCCGGCATTATTATAGAATTGATTAACATTAAAAATTTGGAGGGCTTAACAGTATGGAAGCAGACATTTTAGCATACATGGAAAGGCTGTCGCAAATATTTTCAGCCATAGAAGCCGACTACAAGACAGCCCAGGAGCACTACAGCGGTTTTAACTGTGACGGCTGTGAGGATAACTGTTGTACCACGGTGTTTAACCACTACACGCTGCTTGAGTACTTTTATCTCTGTGAGGGACTCACTAAGATTACCGATCAGGCACTTTTGAAAGTAATATTTATGAGAGCGCAGATGTACTACTCAGAGGTGGCAAAGAAACCGTTTAACATGGAGTCATTGAAAATCATGTGTCCGCTTAACTTCAATGACAAGTGCGTTGTGTATGAAAACAGACCGCTGATATGCCGCTCACACGGCGTCCCATCGGTGCTGCAAGTAAATACGGCTCCGGCTCAACGCTGGCCTGGTTGTAACAGATTTAAGGAAAACTTCGCCAAAAACGCAGAGGGCAACTTTGAGCCCGACTACTACTTTAACAGAACTCCCCACTACTCACAGTTTGCCGCCCTTGAGGGAGACCTTAGGAGTGATTTTACGTATTTTCATAAGTTTAAGAAAACCATAGCTGAAATGGTGCTTGATTACTTTAACGAGGAAATGATTGAGTTTTCCGCCAATGGATGCTTTAAAACCAAAATGTGCGGCAAGGGGGAATAGTTTATGAACATCCCGGAGGTGAAGGCAGCCCTGTGGGGCGACAATAAAGGCAGTAAAGGACACATAACCCACGTGCTGCTCGATATGGACGGCACGCTTGTGGATAAGTACTTTGACGATTACTTCTGGAGACACCTAGTGCCGCAGACTTATGCCCAAAAACACAATATCACATTCGGCAAAGCCTCTGAACAGCTCTTTGCTCGCTACAAGCACCACGAGGGAACACTAAACTGGACCGACATTGATTTCTGGTCAGAGGAGCTTGGAATAGACATCCCGGCACTCAAAGAGCAGATCAATCATCTCATAGAGGCACACCCACACGTAGAGGAATTTCTCAAAGTGCTCAGAAAATACAAAAAACACGTTGTCCTTGCCACAAATGCCCACTACAAAACTATTGCACTCAAGATGAAGAAAACCGCCCTCGGGAAATACTTTGATAAGGTCATAACCTCACTGGATATGGGTGTGCCTAAGGAGTACGAGGGGTTTTGGATAAATGCACAGCATACACTGGGGTTTGACAAAGAAAACACGTTGTTTATAGATGACACTTTAGATGTAGCCCGCAGTGCGGCGGACTTTGGTATCAGCTATGTGCTTATAAAAAACATGGCAAGCTCACGGGAAACCATGTCAAATAACAGCGAACTGTTATCTTTTGACAGCTTTAACGAGCTTTTGCCGGAGTAGCACAGATAGTGGATGTCGAAAGGGTTGATTACCTGATAATAGGCAGCGGAGTGGCAGGCCTGCGGGCTGCCATAGAGCTTGCGCCACACGGCAGCGTCTGTGTCATAACTAAGGACATAGTGAGTGAGTCATGCACGGAGTATGCTCAGGGGGGGGTTGCTGTGGCTCTAAGCGATGAGGACACCATTGGAATTCACTTTGAGGATACGATAAAGGCAGGGGACGGGCTTTGCCGTGAGGCTGCTGTAAGGGTGCTGGTTGAGGAAGGCCCTCAGAGGATAGTGGAGCTGATGTCGTGGGGAATGGAATTTGACAAAAGCGGCACAAAACTTGAGTTTACCCTTGAGGCGGCTCACTCAAGACGGCGGGTGCTGCACGCCTCCGGAGATTCCACCGGCAAAGAGATAGAACGGGTTTTAATAACTAAAGCCCGCAGTTTTGCATCTGTCAGGAAATATTCGTTTTCGTATGTCCTTGATTTAATAGTGCAGGATGGGGTTTGCTATGGTGCTTATGTACTTAAAGATAAAAATATCGTTGCACTTTTGGCAAAGGCCACTATTTTGTCAACAGGTGGAATCGGTCAGATATTTTCACGTACAACTAATCCCGGTGTGGCAACTGGGGACGGGATAGCCGTGGCTTTCAGGGCGGGCGTAATTTTATCTGATATGGAGTTTGTCCAGTTTCATCCGACAACCCTGTATGCGCCCTCTGCTCCTCAGTTTTTACTGACCGAGGCATTGCGCGGTGAGGGGGCATATATTAAAAATATACACAAGGAGCGGTTCCTCAGTCTTTACACCCCTGCTGCCGAGCTTGCTCCAAGGGATATTGTCTCCCGCGCCATAGTGTCTGAGATGGTGCGGACAAACAGCCAGTTTGTTTATCTTGACGCCACGCATCTTGATAAGGACTACCTAAAGAGGCGTTTTCCGATGATCTACACAACCTGCCTGAAATACGATATAGATATAACCTCAGAGCTGGTTCCGGTCTCCCCGGCAGCCCACTACATGATGGGTGGCGTAAAGACCGACGACGGCGGCAGGACTAACATAAAGGGGCTTTTTGCCGCTGGAGAGGTTGCCGGAACCGGTGTTCACGGCGCTAACAGGCTTGCCAGCAACAGTCTGCTTGAGGGGCTGGTGTTTGGACAGAGGGCGGGAGTCAGTGCTCTTAATGAAAATGTCGATTATTCCGCCATAAAACCCTATGATATTAATTTATCCGCACACACAATTGAGGAGCCCGATGAGCTAAGAAGCCTTCTAAGAAAACTCATGTGGGAAAAGGCAGGTATTATCCGTTGTAACATATCACTTACAGAGGCGGTCACTGCTTTAAGAAAATGGGCACACATCTTATCATCAAACTATATGACCCGCTATGAAAATGAAATAAAGAACATGTTTCAGACATCGTTTATGATAGTAGTGTCCGCCCTTTACAGAAAAGACAGCATTGGAGCACATTTCAGGTCGGATTTTGCCTCTAATAAAACAGATACCGGCTTTTACCATATAACACTCCGCAAGAACGAGAATTTTTGTGACAGTATCGAGATTACTACATCACCTTAAAAAGAGCCGCAACCTAATACCAAGCAGCAGTCAGAAGTAAACACAGGCGGCTGGGAGAAAGCGACTTCTTCCCTTACAGGGGATTCCCCTTTAGAGGAGCCTTGAGCTTTGACGGAGCCAACGAAGTTAGACGATTGAATGCAACTTGGTATTATGTTATGCTATAAAGCGTACAGGCTGGGAAATGTATGTTCTCCAGTTGCGGAGAGAATGATGAAGCGCTTAAGGAGGTGGCTTTTATGGCGAAGATAACAATTGAGAAAAATCTGTTTTGTTTTCCGTGGACACAAACAATTCTTGGGACACATTTAAACGGTAAGACTAATTTTATGGCGCTTGACTGGTTAACAAGGACAAATTACAACCCGCCGCTTCTGGGAGTGTGTGTTAATAAGGTGAATGCATCATGCGGGGCGGTTATAGAGACAGGTGAGTTTAGCGTAAACCTGCCTTCTGAGGATATGCTTGAGGTAACCGACTACGTTGGTATCGTTTCGGGCAAAAGAGTGGATAAATCAAATGTTTTTGAAGTGTTTTACGGAGAGTTGAAACATGCTCCAATGATAACTCAATGTCAGCTTACCATGGAGTGCAAGGTTACAAACACCGTGGAGCTTCCGTCAAATTATTTTTTCATCGGTGAAATCATTAATATTTTTGTTGAGGAAAGCTCACTTTCGGACGGCAAACCGGACATAAAAAAAATAAAACCTTTTGTGCTGACTATGCCTGACAACAGGTACTGGTCTATAGGAGATGTCATAGGGAAAGCATGGGATGCCGGGAAATCATTTAAAAAGTAGGAAATTTAACGTCTGGACCATCACCTGTGATACGCGGAGTTTGTAAAACAAAAGTTTCTTCAGAGGATTAGGGCATCTGTCTGAAGTAACCCGAAATCCGATATAGAGGAGAGAAAACCGAGTAAAAGAGTTGAAATAAAAGGAGATAATAAGAAGTAAGAAATCACCCGAGAGGTTAAGCAAAAAAAAAGGCTCTTTACCGAAGGAGTGGGTAGAAAAGTAAGAAGTAACCTCTGTCGCCTTAGACACAGTAGCCTACAGGTAAACGTGGAGGT